>SLRB01000138.1 GCA_007131165.1 Bacteroidales bacterium
GTTGTCAACGTCCGCGACCATGCTAAAATATATGTTTGCCGTAAGTACGATCAGGAAGACAGGACATAGCCCGGCAGGTAAAAGC
The DNA here is from genome assembly GCA_007131165.1 of Bacteroidales bacterium. Taxonomy (GTDB): domain Bacteria; phylum Bacteroidota; class Bacteroidia; order Bacteroidales; family PUMT01; genus PXAP01. Next base: position 86 of record SLRB01000138.1, read on the forward strand.
CTTCATCAGGTTGTCTTATCAATCCTTATCCTGGCATCGACTGCTATCACCTGGTTCGGAGTACCCAACAGGGGATTGAGGTCCATCTCTGTGATCTCGGGGACTGCCTGCACCAGTGCAGAAAGCCTGACCAGTATGTCAGCATACATTTCGGTATTAACTCCCTTGCGCCCCCTGGTGCCCGATAGGACAGCCTGCCCCCTGATCCTCCCTATCATATTTGCAGCTTCCTCCCGGTCGAGCGGAGCCAGTCCGCCGGCAACATCTTTAAACACCTCTACAAAAACACCACCCAGCCCGCACAGGATCAGGTGACCGAAAGGTGGTTCATGTTTTACTCCTGCAAAAATCTCGGCACCCTTCATCATTGGCTGGATAAGTACCGCATTTGACCCTTCTATGTCCATCAGCTTGTCAAACCCACGCCTTACCTGCTCTTCATCACCTATACCAAGCAATACCCCTCCTGCATCCGATTTATGTACCGGGCCCACCACCTTCATTACAACCGGGTATCCAAACAAGCCTGCCCGGTAGACCGCCTCATCTGCCTGGTCGGTCACAGCCCCGGCAACCCTCGGGATACCTGCTGCATCGAGCAGCGTGTTTACATCTGCCGGGTGGAGATACCCTTCACCGCATTTTCCTGTAACTTCGCCGATGGCCTCAATATCCAGGGAGGGCAATGTAATTGTTGCAGGTGCAGGGTCGGGTGTGGCTGCAACTTTCGTTAGAGCAAACCCAAGTGCAACCTCATCATTGAAACAGAATCTCCCCTTTGCTGCAAATGCCTTTCTTTCCTCTGCTGCATTAACGACAGAAGGCAGTACGGGATAAACAGGCTTGCTGCAGCTTTCTATCCTGTCGTTCAGCAGGTCATATACATCAAATACGGGTGACAGTCCGGGACTCCCGAAGATGACAGCCATGGCATCAATATTATCAAACTTATTATCGCAATAATCAATAATATGCCCCAGCTGCCTGGCATTTCCGGTTGCAAGGAAATCTATGGGATTGGCAACCGATGAGCCAGGATACAATTCAGACAGCAGGTCAATGCTGTCACTGCCTTCGATCGGAGGCACCTCCAGTCCGCCCTCCGAAAGGGTGTCGGTCATCATTACCGCCGAACCGCCAGCATGTGTAATTATGGCATACCTTTTACCCGCGGGTTTTTTATGCATGAATACCCCGGCAACATTCACCAGCTCCTGCCTGCTGTGACACCTGACAATCCCGGCTTTCCTGAAAAGCGCCCCTACAGCCTCATCAGATCCGGCAAGCGCCCCTGTGTGGGAGGTGGCAGCACGGCTGCCTGCCTCTGAAGAACCCGACTTGATGGCTGCTATCCTGCATCCCTTGCGTATCAGCGAAGATGCATGCCTCAGCAGCATATCAGGTTTCTTAACGCTTTCCATGTAAAGTAATTTTATTTTTGAGCTCGCCCCCGGCTCATAAACCTCGTCAAGGTGCGCCAGCACATCCTCAACCCCAAGCTGGGCACTGTTGCCCACCGACCAGACCGAAGAGAATGTGAGGCCGTTTTCATATCCCGTTTCCATGGTATAAACCGCTACCGCACCTGATCCAGAAACGAAATCCACCCCCTTCTTATCCATATGCGGTACCGGAGTAGTAAAAACACTTGCATGGGCACTGTTCATCATACCGATGCAATTGGGTCCTATAAGGCAGCCCCCCGTCGATTCGACTATGTCAACAATTTTTCTTTCCAGATCCGCACCCTGTGAACTCTCCTCAGAGAATCCGGCGGAAAGTATAATAAAAGCTTTCGTGTTCTTCTTATTTGCCAGGAGATCAACAGCCGGGGCACAATGGTGCGCCGCGATTGCCAGGATTGCCAGGTCGGCCCCGGGAAGGTCATCCATGTTCCTGTAGCTTTTAACCCCCTGTACTGTATCTTCTTTAGGATTCGCGACAAACAGATCGCCAGAATAACCGTTGTCAATCAAATTTTTGAGTACCTTGCCGCCAGGCTTCCGCACCTCATTGGATCCTCCCACGACAATAATGCTTTTCGGATCGGTCAACTGTTTATTAATCATATAGAATAGTATTTAGTTGTTCACATCGTTTAGTTTGCGTTTTCAGAGTATCAGTCATTCCCGGTGACATAGCTGCTGGTAGGCACAATGCCGGCATATATCATGATTATCAGTCTGCCTGAACGGAATGGTTTTATCAAAAAGATCTGCCAGCAACAGCCTCATATTCTCTTCGAACGGACTGGCAAGATCTTTGAAGTCCTTTACCGGGCGGGCGGGCGGCCTGCCAGGTTTTTCTCCTATGACCATCCCGTCGTCAGTGAACAGTTTACGCACCTGGTAGATAACAGGTATCACAGGCCTCTCCTGCCCGCTCTGCCTAAGATATAACCACGAATAGAGGAAGGTCTGGAATACCGCTTTTTTCCTTTTGGGATCCTCCCTTGCAAAAAGAGACTCCATGGTCCGGTACACCGCCTCATCACTACCTGTCTTATAATCGGCCACACGTGTAATGCCTCGGGGACTGTCAACACGGTCAATTATACCGCCGGCTGCAACACTGATAACCCTTCCTTCCGATACGATATCAATCCTGCTGGTATAGTTCTCTTCGAGCGACAGTATAGTGAACGGTGCAAGCATCCTGTCCTTTTCAAGTATCTGCCTCATATAGGAAGTCAGGACCCCGGCTACAATCCTCTCTGTACCGCTCAACCCGCCTTTCCTGTATTCCGCCTGCCGGTCTTCAAAGGCATTTTCAACACATCTGCCAACCACCTGCCGGTCAGCCAGCATCATATCGATATCGTCGGTTGTAACTGACTTTCCAATATAAGGCCGGTACATAAAACAGGCGGCCTTGTGAAGCAAGTTGCCGAATTCGGCCATATCAATATCGGCCTTCACCTTTTCAGGCTCAGGTAAACGTGCAACGTACCTGAAATAGAACCTTAGCGAGCAATCCATGAAACTGTTCAGGGCTCCCGCAGAGAGGTACCCCGGCACTGACCCTGCGCCTGCCAGATTGTAAAGCCTGTCAATCAGATCTGCGGTCTTTTCGATGACAACAGGATGTTGTTCGGGGGGACTAAAACTGAAGACAAGGCTTTTCCTTTTAACCCTGAAATGCCCTGAATACTGAAGCTGATGAATATACCTGCTGACTTCGCCGCTGAACATGCCGTCGCTGCGGGTATTGTAAACCAGTGTAACCTTCCTTGCCCGGTTCAGCAGCCTGTAAAAATAGTATGCATAGACCGCCTCGTGCTGTTCGATACGTGGCAGCTGGCATGCAGCCCTGAGGTTAAAAGGTATGAACGATGGTGCAGGGCTCACCGAGGGAAAAACACCCTCGTTCATCGAAAGCCATATAACATTTTCGAAGTCAAGCGCCCTGGTTTCAAGCACCCCCATAACCTGCACCCCCCCGAGAGGTTCGCCGTAGAAAGGGATCCTGACCGACACAAGCACTTTTCTCAGAAGCCTGACCATCGTATCAAAGCCGGGGGCGGTATCAGTAGTTGCAAGAACATCTTTAAGCCTTGCGATGGCCGATCGCATGACCATAAAGAATTCCCTTCCGGGGAAAACAACGCTATCTTCATCGTTATCGTCTTTATCACTATCCCGGTTACTTTCCTCCATGGCTACCCCTTTCTTAACAACACGATTATCCGTAGGGTATGAACCGTTTTCATCTGCAGAGGAGGCTGACTGCTGCAGGTACATATAGTCAAGAATTCGGGTCAGGTAATCCAGGAAGTCATTGCCATCTTCAACCTTCCGGAAAACAAGGCGTTCAGATTCCCCTGATCCGGCAAACTCAGCATCGACAAAGACCATGTTGTTCTTCATTATAGTACCCGCCAGCCTGGCCGTTATGTCAGGGTTATCTGCGGGATAATCAGGATGCCTTAACAATGAGATCACTTCCTTTCCCGGGAAGCCGATCGTTCCGTCACCGTGTGCCACGGCAGCTGACTGCATCCCGGCCAGCATCATCACGAATCCGAAAAGGCTTGTCTCTTTAAGCGGATAGCCCATTGTCACATTTACATCATCTATGTCATCGGACAAGGATGAAAGTACAGGCAGCAAGAGGCTTTCGTCAGGCAGCACAATGGCAGTCTGTAACGGGTCGGCACCGCCTCCAGAAAGTCCTTCTATCTCGTTTAACACCTTGGCCTGGCCGGTGTTTGAAGGAACTGCCACTATA
>SLRB01000269.1 GCA_007131165.1 Bacteroidales bacterium
AAAAGCAGGAAGATGATAACTTTACAGAACACAACCTGATACATGTAAGTTTTGTAGCTATGACCGGAAAGCAAATATAATTCTATCTTATGATTGACTATACAGCCAGCTGCACAGATCAGTACCAGCTTAGCATGGCACGTGTATATTTCAGGAGCGGGAAAGCCGGGCAGAAGGCCATATTCGATTATTTTTTCAGGAAGCTTCCATTTGACGGAGGCTACGCGGTCTTTGCCGGATTGGATGACTTAATTGATATCCTTGAAGAACTGAGGTTCGATGACAAAGATACCGGTCTGCTTGAAGAATACGGATTTCCTGCTGATTTTTTGAATTATCTGAAGGATTTTCGCTTTCGCGGAAATATATACAGTTGCCTTGAGGGTGACATTGTATTTCCGACGATGCCTGTACTCCAGGTGGAAGCAAATATTATCGAAGCACAGATAATCGAAACACTATTGCTGAATATCCTCAATTTCCAGACACTCATTGCCACCAAAGCCAGCCGGATGCGAATGGTGGCAGGGAACCGGAAGCTGGTGGATTTCGGTTTACGGAGAGCACAGGGCCCCGGTGGATATTATGCAAGCAGGGCAGCAGTGATTGGCGGATTCGATGCCACCAGTAATGTACGTGCAGGACTCGATTATCATATCCCCATCTCAGGTACCATGGCCCATAGTTTCATACAAAGCTATGATGATGAGCTTTCAGCTTTCAGGGATTTTGCAAAGGAACATTCCCGCAATTGTGTGCTACTTGTAGATACCTATGATACAATTAATACCGGCATCCCCAACGCAATAAAGACAGGCCTGGAGATGGAGAAGCGCGGAGAAAAACTTAAAGGTATCAGGCTGGACAGTGGTGACCTGGCATACCTGGCCAAAGAAGCCCGAAAGTGTCTTGATGACGCGGGTCTCGATTACGTAAAAATTGCCGCTTCAAACCAGCTTGATGAACATGTGATAAAAAGCCTGATTGATCAGGAGGCCCCCATTGATCTTTTCGGGGTTGGCACCAGTCTTGTTATTGGCCGGCCTGATGCAGCCCTGGACGGTGTTTATAAGCTGTCACGGGCTTTTGGCAAACCCAGGATCAAGTTATCGGAATCCATCGGCAAAATAACATTACCGGATAAAAAGCAGGTGTACCGTTTAGTAAATGACAGGGAAGAATGGATAGGCGCAAATGCCATTGCCCTGGAAGATGAAAAAGATTTTGAAAATATTCACAGCCCTTTTGAGCCTGATAAATCAATGAGCATTGAGGGTTTAAAAAAGATACCCCTGCTCGAAAAAGTGATGGGGAACGGGAAACGCACTAAAGAAAAACGTTCCCTGAAAGACATTTCGACATTCAGGCAGCAAAAGATAAATCAATTACCCTGGGAATATAAAAGATTTGAAAACCCCCATATTTATAAAATAGGGATAAGTGACGGGTTAAAAGCCGAACGTGATAAACTGATCAATCATCATAAAAAACAGTGAGATATGAATACGCTAATAATAGTCGACGTGCAAAATGATTTTATGCCGGGAGGTTCGCTTGAAGTACCAGGAGGAGATAGCATCATACAGGTTATAAACAGGTTGCAGAACAAGTTTGACCTGGTAGTGGCTACACAGGACTGGCATCCGGCTGATCATATGAGCTTTGCGTCAAATCATATGGACAAAAAACCTTTCGACAAGGTAGAATGGCGCGGACTCGAACAGGTGTTGTGGCCGGACCATTGCGTGCACAATACAAAAGGGGCTGAACTTCACCGGGAACTTACCTCTGAAAAAATAGAAGCCATCTTCCGGAAAGGCATGGACAGAAACATTGACAGTTACAGCGGTTTTTACGATAACGGGCATGAAAAAAACACCGGCCTGGCCGGTTACCTGCGGGAACGCAATGCCGGTGAACTTTATTTTTGCGGACTGGCGGCTGACGTGTGCGTACAGTTTACCATCAAAGATGCCCTGAAGGAAGGATTTTCGGCTACCCTGATCGAAGATGCCACACGCCCTATTGACCCGGATGAATTTGAAAAAATTAAAACCCAATTATCAGATGACAATTGCAAAATTATTAACAGCAATGAATTTTCTGCCCAGGCCGGGCCTTAAGCACCAAATATCTTTATTATCAGTAATATGATAGTTGCATCATCTGTTATTGACAGACAGTTGTAGTTTAGCAAATTCAATGTAATTAAGGAAAGATAAATCCACTTTCCGAAGCTGAGGAAGGTGGATTCTGAATAAGAAATAACAAGGATGTCAGACTATTACAATATCATTTATTACATCGCGTACCCCAGCTGTATACATCGCAATATTGTGAGCCTTCGATTTTTCGAGATAATTTGAGGCTGTGCCGGTTAATGTAACAATCCCCCCCTGTACACTCACGTTGATCATTGTCTCATCTATGTTGCGCCGGGCAAAAGTGTTTTTGATATCATTTTCAATATCAATATCCACTAACGACTTTACAGGAGTAACTTCCAAATCGTTAATAACGTCAACAACTCCGTCAGTAAAAAGTGCTATATCCTCCGCCAGGTTCTTCTCCCAGTATGTGTCAACAATACCAGACATGGTAACCAGGCCGTGCGTGGTCTCCACTTTTATTCCTGTATCATTTATCTGACTGTTCCATTTGAGCTTATTTTTAATACTGGTGGATATTTCTGCATCGGTTGGAACAGCTTTGGTTGCCGGGAATTTGACCTTTAGGTTATTTATAACCGTAGTCATATCAGATGCAATATATGCATCTCTTTCTGCTGCTGTTTTAGCAGCATAAGTAGGTACCGTGCCATTCAGTTCAACTTTGCCGTCATAAACCGTAACAGTAACATCATTTGCATTTACGCTGTCGTCCCATGCTAACTCATCAATAATGGCTTGTTTTTTATACTCTTCAGTTGTTGGATTCATAATATCAGTTTTTAATTGATTAAATAATAATACTCTCAGATTTCAAACATGTGTTTTTATGATAAAAGGCATTCATAAGATAACCCTGGTAAAATGATACAATTGATCAATCCTCATTGTTTCATTTCTACCAGCCCCTAAAAAACTGCAGATCAGGCAGCTTCAATTTTGCTTTGCCTCTGCACTTCCCTGACGCTTAATGCAGACATTAACACAGTCATAATTCCGACTATCCAATGGTTCCACATTACATTAATAGAGACCATTCCAAGTACCCATGGAGAAATAAAAATCCAAAGACCAATAACCATGTTGATCCATTCTTCCCATGCCTTCCGGTCATACAGTGCAAACACTGAAAAAATGGTAACCAAAGCTCCGAAGAGGTAGGAGTTCCAGGCATGTCCCATATGTGCGTAGCCGATAAACCATGGAGACAGGATCAACCAAATTCCGATGATTAAAGTAATCCAATCTTGAACTCTTTTTTTCATATGATTAATTATTTAAGTTAAAAAAAAAAGACCCTCAAATAAATCACGATAATCATTCCAAAATCATGGATAGTAATATGAAACAAAAATCAATTTTCGGAATAATGAAAGATGCTGATTACCAAAACTATTCCTTTGCAGTAGTTTGTATTAGAGTCACCTGGCGGGGAGAGACAGAATAACGTGTGGTATATCTTCTCGCATAAGTAGAAAAGATTCCACACTTCTATATTTCTGACTTTGAAATATACAGCTACGGGGTATGGTTTTGGTAATCTTTATCTTAAAGATTATAAGCCCGTGTTTTGGGTGGCCCCCCTTAAGTCATGCATAAGTTTAACATCCGCAGGATTCATGTCTGCCAAAAATCCTGTATCTTGTTTTTGAAATAATCCCGTACAAAAAATCACGAATAAACCCCGGTATAATTATAAAGACAAAAAAGAATTTCCAGGCACCTCCGAGATCTTTAAGGACATGCAGTATTGCCAGGGATTTTGTATAATATTTATCACCAATTATATAAATCACGGTATCAAGATTACCGGAATTCAGATCAAATCTATCGAGTAAATCCTGTCCCTTTTCTGATTGTAATGGGATAAAACTGAATTTCTCTTTTTTATCCCTGTCGGACAGGAAACTGACAAGGCTTCTGCATAATTTGCAGACTCCGTCATAGATTAAAACATGTTCACTGTCTTTCATCACTTTCAAATGATTTTCTATATCGACAGGGGCGTTTCACCACTGGTTATTCTTTTGCCGGTAAAACTAATCAAATTGCAACCTTTCATATCTGTGGCGGGCATCGGCGTGACAACCCTGTTTATTAACAAATCCAACTCCGGATTGTTTATTAAGAT
>SLRB01000006.1 GCA_007131165.1 Bacteroidales bacterium
CCTGAGCATATCGACATCCTTCCGGTGAAGCACAAGGCCCATCCTCTCCTGCGACTCATTGCCGGCAATTTCGCGTGCCGATAACGTGGGGTCGCCTACAGGCAGCTTATCCATGTCAACCCTGCCTCCGGTCTCTTCAACCAGCTCCGACAGACAGTTAAGGTGACCACCTGCACCGTGATCGTGGATCGATATGATCGGATTTTCATCACTTTCCATCATGGCGCGGACGGCATTGCTCACTCTCTTCTGCATCTCAGGGTTGGAGCGTTGCACTGCATTCAGCTCAATTGCATTCTCATATTCGCCCGTTGCAACCGACGATACCGCACTGCCTCCCATGCCAATGCGATAATTATCGCCTCCCATCAAGATGATCCGGTCGCCCTTTACAGGTGTATCCTTCATACTGTCCCTCTTCTTGCCGTAGCCAACCCCGCCTGCCAGCATAATCACTTTGTCATAACCATATGTCCTGCCCTTCTCAGTATGCTCAAATGTAAGCAGGCTGCCACAAACAAGGGGCTGCCCGAACTTATTGCCGAAATCGCTGGCACCGTTGGATGCCTTGATCAGGATATCCTCAGGTGTCTGGTAAAGCCATGGTCGTGGCACAACAGCGCTTTCCCAGGGCCTGCCGGTTTCGCTCCTGGGATAGGCAGTCATATAGACAGCTGTTCCCGCAAGAGGAACAGCACCCTTACCTCCGGCAAGGCGGTCTCTTATTTCGCCGCCTGTTCCGGTGGCTGCTCCATTGAAAGGCTCAACAGTTGTAGGGAAGTTGTGTGTTTCAGCCTTCAGCGACAGAACAGCCTCAAAATCCTTCACCTCGAACCAGTCGCCAACATCCTGCCTTCCAGGGGCAAACTGCTTAACTACAGGACCTTTAAGAAAAGCACAATTGTCCTTGTACGCCGAAACAACCCGGTTGGGATTGGCCTCTGTTGTTTGTTTAATAAGCTGGAACAGTGAATAGGGCTTCTCTTCGCCATCTATGACGAAGAGGCCGTTGAATATCTTATGCCGGCAGTGTTCTGAATTGACCTGCGAAAAACCGAAGATCTCGCTGTCGGTTAGCTTTCTCCTGATCCTGCGGCTCACGTCGTTCAGGTATTGTATCTCTTCGGGACTCAGGGCAAGCCCTTCCTGCCTGTTATATACCTCAATATCATCGATAAAAATAACCGGGTCGGGTTGCTTGTCAATTACGAATATATCCTGCCTCAGGTTGTTATATATACGCTGAAGCATCGGGTCATAATCAAGCGTGGCCGCTTCGTCTTCTTCCGGTGCATCGCTGCGCGGTCTATCTGATAAATTTTTCTCCGGTGTACCTGCTGTAGCGCCTGACCGGGCACCGTGCCCCTCCCCGAAAGGGAGAAACTCCTCAATACGGCTGATGCCGTCAATACCCATGTTCTGGGTTATTTCGACCGCATTGGTGCTCCATGGTGTTACCATTTCCCGGCGGGGACCGGTAAACTTCCCCTCCACCTCAATTGTATCAACAAATGCGGCACCGCCAAAGAGCCAGGTAAGCTTTGGAACATCTAACCTGTGGAGATCCTGCTTACTTTCAACCACATAAACTATGCCGGTAGCGTTACGGAAGAAACTTATCATCATTATTGTATTAGGGAGGACAACAGCTATTTCCCTGCGAAATTAAAAAAACAATGGCAGTATAACCCAATTTTAATGCTTAATTGTGATAAGGGCGGCTAATAGCCTGTTGTCAGATATAATTCTGAAATGCAATGCCGGTAAAGGTTGCAGGAGATGCCGCAATCAATAAAATAATATTATTTATTGTGTCATGCGCAGCCAGATGGTTATTATTTATGCTTTTTTACATAAAATTTGGTAATCAGCCTCAGTACAAGGTCTATCTTCTGATAACCAAGAAAACTTTTATTCGCAAAAATATTGACGGTAAGGACCGGTAGCAGTATTATGGCAATGGTAACCAGTATAATCATAGGCAGTGTCTCGATCCTGGTAAGGGAAAAAACCAGCAGAGCCATCAAAAACAGGGAATAGAGGACCACAAAAACCGTAAACCTGGCTTTTCTTCTCAGGGCCTGTTCAAGCAGCCTTGCAACAACCTTACTATCTATACACTCCTGCGCAAACTCCTTTTTCTCGTTATAACTCAGCTCACCCTTTATCTCATTGTAAAGTACATGCCTTAGTTCTTTTAGCCGTTTCTGGTCGTTCATGGTCATGAGGGCTTTTGTTTGCCTATAAAAATACAAAATTTTGAAAAAAACAAATAATTGCCATTTTGTTAACGGGCTCTGCTCATTAAAAAGCCCGGACACACCGCACCATGGATGGGTGAACCTTGTCCATTGAATAAACATATCCATCTGCCAGATTAACCATCAGCACCTCACTCATACCCATTTCTGTAGATGACCAGTAATTATAATTTAAATCGAGATTTACGGCTGCCTTTGCCTGATAAAGGAGTGACAATTCCACCGCAGAAGGCAAATACCAGTCCCCTATCGCAACACCATTTTCCATGACCTGCCTGTCTGCACAATAACTTGCTGCATATTCGCTGCCATCATCACCAATTGACAGATGAGCTGCAATTATGATTGCCGTATTCATACTGCCGGCATACAGGCCGTTTCCCCTGGCCCGGGTAATTCCCTGAGTTCCCGGTTGCCATTCCAGGTGCTCATGATCCGCATCAACCACAAGTCCGCGAACACCGTCACCATCTACCCAGAAAACCACACCACCATGTGCATTATCGCCGATTGCATAAGTTTTCACTTTCCCATCCACGTAAGCCTTGTTAACGGCATCTTTATTATCGACAGGATCAGCAAGATTAACCAGCCTTTCGTTGCCCATATCTTTGGTTGCATATTCTGACAGGTCGGGCCGGTCAGAAAGATCTGAATAACTCCCGCTGAAAGCATCGGTTATGCCATAACCTGCAATAGTGGTTGGTTTCTCTTCCAGATCACTGAATTTTCCGGATTGTGCCACTGCAGAGAGTTCGGGTTTGTTTTCAAGGTCATTGTAATCTCCTGAAATAGCGACTACTGCAAGGTCTGGCCTGTTCAAAATCTGTGCATCACCCTCATTAGCGGTCCAGTCCGCTTTTACATTAACCTGCGCACCGGCTTCAATTCCTTCAAGCTTATCCCTTTCAGAATCTGTCATAAACCGAAGATCCTCCTCCTGAACTATCATGGAGGCGGGATGGGTGCCGGGATGAACATACTTGTTCGCTTCAGCCTCGATGGCTGCAAGCTTGGATCTCTCCGCATCGGTCATAAATCTAAGATCGGCCTCCTGCTCGATCATAGATGCCGGATGGGTGCCGGGATGGACATACTTGTTGGCCTCAGCCTCAATCGCGGCAAGCTTTGCCCTTTCCGCATCGCTTATAACAATGCCGCTTCCGGCACCGGTAATCGATGATGCAGGGGAAGCACTGAAAACAGGATCGGATTCAGATTCAAGATAGGAGCTGAGATCAGGCGTACCCGACAGGTCGGAGTAATCACCACTTACAGCAACATCTGCAAAGTTGGGAACACCGGACAAATCAGAGAAATCGCCGCTCAGTGCAACATCAGACAAATCAGGGGTGCCCGATAGATCTGAATATTCTCCGCTTAATGCGACAGCCTGCAGTCCGGGTTTGTCCGACAGGTCATCATAGCTGCCGCTGAAGGAAACTGCTGCGAAACCGGGAATTCCGGAAAGGCTGCTGTATTGCCCGTCAAACAATGAAGGCTTATCAGTCAGTGAATTATAACTCCCGTCAAAAAGAATCGGGATGTTGGTAAGCGAATTGTAATCACCGTCGAAAAGGATCGGGATGTTGGTAAGTGAGTTGTAATCACCGTCGAAAAGCACAGGAAGATTGTTAAGTGAATTGTAATCACCATCAAAAAGCACAGGAAGATTGCTTAGCGAATTGTAATCACCATCAAACAACGACGGCTTATCTGAAAGATCTTCCCAGGCGCCACTCAGAGCCACATCAGCCAGCTCGGGAGTGCCTACAAGGTCGTTGTAATTACCTGATTCCACCACAGGACTCAGAACCGGCCTGCCTGTCAGCTCGCTGTAATCGACGCTGATACCACCTGAAATGGTTTCGGCAGTTTTAGCGTGCAGGGCATAAGGCACAGTCAACAGCTGGCTGGTACCGGTAATAGTGTAGGAAGTTCCCCCGGAAGGGTCGGTCTCGGTCTTCAGAAAATAGGGGCCATCAGACCAGTCTATCGACGCAAACCCGGCCTCCCCGCCAATCTCA
>SLRB01000046.1 GCA_007131165.1 Bacteroidales bacterium
ATTGGGGACTTGGCCATGCTTCGAGGTGCGTGCCCGTGATCAGTGCATTTCTGGATGCCGGATGCAGGGTTGTGGTGGCTGCTGCCGGACGTGGCAGGCTGCTTATCGAAAGGGAGTTCGGCAACGGCAGGAGTGATGCGCGGGCCGGTGGCGGTGGCGGGGGCGGTGGACCGGTCTTTGTTGATTTCCCGGGCTTCAGGGTTTCATGGCCGCGAAGGTACCCGCTGCTGAAATTCGCCGGCAGGCTTCCCTCTTTTCTTCTTCATATACGCCGCGAGAGACGTTACCTTGAGCTTCTTGTAAAGGAGTTCGGGGTGGGCATAGTGGTATCTGATAACCGTTACGGACTGATCCACCCGGATGTGACAGCGGTCATTGTCACTCACCAGCTCAGCCCTTCCCTGCCGGGGGCGATGAGGGTTTTTGGAAGGATAACTGCAGTGTGGGTGAGGAAAATGGTGAGCCGGTTTGATGAGTGCTGGATACCGGATTGCCCCGGAGGGCCCACCGCCGGCGCCCTGGCCGGTGGAAGGGAGAGGCTGGGGTCGGTTTTTTTTACAGGCAGGCTGAGCAGGTTCGGTATGGCAGGCGAAGATCCGCCTGCCGGGGCCGGGCTGTTGGCGGCTGAAGGCGGGGGGACTGAATCTTACAGGGTGGTTTTCATATTGAGCGGACCGGAGCCTTACCGCTCCTTGTTCGAGGCAAAGGTCAGGCAGATTATGGGCGGAAGGGAGGTAAGGTCGTTGCTGGTGAGGGGTGTGCCGGAGGGTGTGCCGGAGGATTCGCCTGATGAGGCGGGGGAACGGACTGCTGCAGGGGGTGATCCTGCGGGCAATGCTGGCAGGGAGGGGGAACACGGATGCCGGGAGCCTGGCAGCGGCGATGGGCTGCATATTGTTTCCTTCCTGCCTTCTGACGAACTGAAAAGGGTTACGGTGATGGCCGGACTGGTGGTGTGCCGGAGCGGGTACAGCACGGTAACCGACTTGCTGGTGGCAGGTAAGCGGGCGCTCCTGGTACCGACACCGGGACAGACCGAGCAGGAGTACCTGGGCCGGTGGCTGGACGGGCGTGGCGGGTTCAGGATGGTGAGCCAGCGGGAGCTGAACTGGGAGGGGATAGAGGAGATGCTTGACGGAGGTGAAAGTGGCCGGGAGGCGGCCGGCGGGAACGGCCGGGGTAATGGTGGCGGCAGCCGCCTGCACCCGGGTATGGGGGACAGCTGCAATGACGGTACACTGCTCAAAGAGAGGGTGAAGGCGGTAATAGGGAAGGCGATGGGGTCAGAAGCTGAACATCACGAAAAAGGCAATCATAAAAGCGCTTAGGTATCCTGTGTATACCTGTGCGGGGGTATGTGCACCAAGTGTAAGACGTGCCCACCCGGTGACGCCGCCGGTCAGGAATACCAGGGCCAGGAGCAGCTGCAGGTTGATGCTGAACCTGAAAGCGACTGCCAGTAAAACTCCTGCAAGGGCACCCTGTGCGGCCATGTGGAGGCTGATCTTCCACCTGACAGAGACGATCGCGCAGAGGAGCACTGTCAGGGCCCCTGTTATGGCATAGGTGGTTACCAGCGCCGGTGCGTTAAGCCTTGTGAGCATGTGCCATGTAAAGCCGTAAAATATAACTGTTGTGAACAGGGGCAGCACCCTGTCGCGGTGGCTGGCCATCTCAAGCGACAATGAGCGGCGGTACAGGATAATGACGGGCATCAGGGTGAGGGGAAGGATGGTGGTGCCTAAAAAGAGGATAACGAAAATGGCCCTTTTCTGCTGAAAGGTGAGGAACTCAAGGTAAGTGCCCGAGTTTAGCAGCAGGAGAAGTCCGATACCCGGCATTATCAGGGGGTGCAGGATAACACTGACTGTCTTTGCTGCTATTTTTGGCATACGGTTTCTGTTTTTTTATAATAACAATTCCTGCCCGCCATGGTTGAAAGGATCCCGGTATCCTTTTTAAGTTCTTCTTAAAGTTCTTTCCTGAGGCGGGCTACAGGTATGTTGAGCTGCTCCCTGTACTTGGCAACGGTACGGCGGGCTATGTTGTAACCTTCTTTTTTGAGTATCTCTACCAGCTTTTCGTCGGTAAGGGGTTTCCGTTTGTCTTCCTTGTTTATGCAGCCGGCAAGTATGTTCTTGATTTCCCGTGTTGAGACCTCCTCGCCCGATTCATTCTGAAGCCCTTCTGAAAAGAAGTATTTGAGAGGAAAGATGCCGAAGTGCGTCTGTATGTACTTGCTGTTGGCCACGCGGCTTACGGTCGAGATGTCGAGGCCGGTCTTTTCGGCAATATTCTTGAGTATCATCGGCCGGAGCTTCTTTTCATCTCCTTCCTGGAAATACTCCCTCTGGTAATCTATGATCGCGTTCATGGTAAGCAGCAGGGTGTGCTGCCGCTGTATGATGGCATCTATGAACCATTTGGCAGAATCGAGCTTTTGCTTGACAAAGCTGATGGTATCCTTGTCTTCCTTGCTGCGCTTCTCTTTTTTGCGTGCATAGCTCTCAAGCATCTCGCTGTAGGTACGGTTTATGCGCAACTCGGGCACGTTATGGGAGTTGAGGCTGAGTACCAGTTCTCCGTCTTTTACGTCAAGTATGAAGTCAGGTACTATGTGCTGGGTCGAATGTTGTGAAGTGTCGCTGAAAGAGCTCCCGGGACGGGGATTGAGCTTCAGGATCTCATCTATGGCATTTTTGAGTTCCTCTTCGCTGATGTTCATCCTCCTGATGATCTTGTCGTAGTGCTTGCGGGTGAACTCATCGAAATGGTTCTTGATCATGACCCTGGCATTGGCAACGGATGGGGTGGCAAGGTTCTTGCGGTCGATCTGCAGGAGAAGGCATTCCTGGAGGTTGCGGGCGCCCACACCGGGCGGATCGAAGTCCTGCACTATCTGGAGGACGTCGTACAGCTCCTGCTCGGTGGTGTCGATGTTCTGGGTGAAGGCCAGGTCGTCGGCTATGGCCTCGAGCTTGCGCCTCAGGTAGCCGTCGTCATCCATGTTGCCCAGTATATACTGTGCAAGCAGCTCCTGCTTCTCGGTAAGCGACCTGAGTCCGAGCTGGCTCTCAAGGTGCGTGTGAAAGGAGGAGGATGAGCTAAGCGGTATTTCCGGCCTTTTGTCGTCGTCGGAGTAGTTGTTGGTTGCAAGCTTGTAGTTGGGGATGTCATCATCTTCCATGTAATCTTCGAGCGAAAACTCATCTTCGTCGTTACCGGCTTCCTCTGATTTTACTTCCTCTTCTTCCTCCTGGCCGTTGATTTCGAATTCGGCGTCATCCGCACCCTCTTCGAGAATGGGGTTCTCCTCGAGCTCTTTCTTAATTCTCTGCTCAAGCTGCATGGCAGGTATCTCCAGCAGCTTGATCATCTGGATCTGCTGAGGCGAGAGCTTCTGGAGCAGCTTATGCTGTAATCTTTGTTTTAACATCGTGTATATCAAAAAGACGCCGGCAATTTACAAAATATTTCCCTAAGCAGGAAGTGTTACGTGTAACTGCCGTATATTTCCGCGAAAGCGTTATTTTATTAAAATTCAGCGTTTTTGGGTGTCCTGGGGAATGGTATTACATCCCTTATATTGCTCATACCTGTTATAAAGAGCATCATGCGCTCAAAACCGAGTCCGAACCCGGCATGCGGGGCCGTGCCGAACCGGCGCGTGTCAAGGTACCACCACAGCTCCTCGCGCGGCAGTCCGAGCTCCTTGATGCGTGCCTCCAGCACCTGCAGGTTCTCCTCGCGCTGCGAGCCTCCCACTATCTCGCCTATGCGGGGGAAGAGCACGTCCATGGCCCTCACCGTCCTGCCATCGTCGTTCTGCTTCATGTAAAAAGCCTTGATCTTTGCGGGATAGCCGGTAATGATGACGGGCTTTTTGAAATGCTGCTCTACAAGGTACCGCTCGTGCTCGGACTGCAGGTCGCAGCCCCAGTCAGTGGCGAACTCAAATTCGCGGCCCGATGAGCTCAGAATTTCAATGGCCCGTGTGTATGTTATACGTTCGAAATCTGTTTTGATTACCGAGTTGAGCCTCTGCAGCAGCTCCTTGTCGTACATGTTGTTCAGGAACTCCAGGTCTTCGCAGCAGTGCTCCAGCGCATATACCACAAGGTACTTGAGGAAATCCTCGGCCAGGTCCATGTTGTCGTCTATATCGTAAAAGGCCATCTCGGGCTCGATCATCCAGAATTCGGCAAGGTGCCTCGGGGTGTTGGAGTTCTCGGCACGGAATGTGGGCCCGAAGGTGTAGATTTCCGACAGTGCGAGCGCGCCCAGCTC
>SLRB01000209.1 GCA_007131165.1 Bacteroidales bacterium
CTGACGGGGCTTGGGTTATATCCCTCTTTTACCGCAATGGCCCTGACAACCGTACCTTTGAACACCGGGGTCCGGGGAAAATACCAGGGAGGGGTATCATATGATGATGATTTGTTTGTCAGGCTGTCCGGCTCAGATGAGCGGTTATCGATTTTTATAGGATGAGTGTAAAGATGGGTAAAAAACGCTCCGGTCAGAAATGGCCCATAGGGATCTCCGGGTTTTCGCGGCCATGCATTCTTATACTGATAAGTCGAACCCTCAAGGTTGGAGATGTCTGGTTCCGACCCGTCGGTTGTAAAATAAATCGAGGCACCTGTTACACCCGTTGACAGGACCAGGTTGAAGGGGTTGTCGTAGAAACCGCTTGCATGTGAAAAGGAAGGAGAGGGCAGTTCGTCCTGTGCTTCGGCGCAAACAATCGTCAGGGCAAGGAGCAGTATGATGCTTATTGCCGGAAATGATGTTTTCAGGCGGTCCCTGGTAAAAAACTCGGTGATCAGCATATTTAAAACTGCTATTTTTTTTATTACCTGTTAAATTAGCAGTTTTTCTGCCTGCAAGCTACAATTTTAATGAATTTTTTGCATCAGTGAATTAGTGCTGCAATATATGAGGTGATTGCAGCCATGTAAACGGCTACCTTATAGCCTTCTGGATCATAAAGAACTCGTTTATTCCTTCGAGGTCAATAACTCCTGTGAATTTGCCGTTCTCCTCCACCGGCACTATTTCGTTACGCTTCATCTGCATCTTTTTAAACACATCGAACAGTGCCATACCGGCAGTAACTTTTTCAACAGCATCACTCATGGCATTTTTAATCTGGCCTTCCTTACCATAGTTGTTAAGTCCGCGAATCAGGTCATTCTTTGTAAGAATGCCTGAGTATTCACCATCTGAGGTGATGACAAAGCCGCTGGTTGATATGTGTGCAAGTTTTTCAGCTGCCGTTCCCAGTGTCTCATTTTCATCAAGCTTTTCGTAGTCGGTTTTTACAATATCTTTTACTGTATAGTTGTTCAGGATATCGTGATATTTCACCATCTCGTATTCGCCTTTTGCGCCCAGAAAAATGAAAAACCCAATTACTATAAGGAAGGGGTTGTGAAAGAAACCTGCGAATATGAAAACAATTGCGAAGATCTGCCCTATGTCCTTTGCAATCCTGGTTGCTTTCAGTTTGCTCATTTTTATCGACAGTGCCGATCTGAAAAGGCGGCCGCCATCCATGGGAAATGCAGGTATAAGATTAAACGCAACTATGAAAAGGTTAGCTGCAAGCAGCATAACAAGAAAATTCTGCATGGTTATCCTGTCGTATGCAAGTTCACCCAGGTCAACCGGACTGATAAATGACAGGTAGGACCATATTGCCACAGCAATTACCACATTAACAAGAGGCCCTGCTGCTGAAATGATGAACTCATCCCTGGGTTTATCGGGCATCTCAGTTATATTGGCCATGCCACCTATTGGCAACAGGGTAATGCTCTGAACTTTACCGCCCAGCTTTATAGCGGTCAGGGAGTGCCCCAGCTCATGGAGCAGAACACAGGCGAAGATGGCCAGGACAAACAATATATGCATGATTATCTGATCAAATTCCAGGCCCCGGCTAACGCTGATAAAGACGATCCATGCTATAAGCAGCGAAAAGGTCCAGTGTACTGAAACTCTTATGCCGAATGGTTTGCCAAGTTTTAACGAAAATCTGCTTTTCATAATTTATAAGGTGTGGTTGATTATCAGTTTTATTATTAACCTAACTCTGTTCTATAGAAAAGCAAAAGTTATTCCGTTTAGGCCTCATGCCGGTTAATGAATACATAACAGAGGAAAGAGATGTTGAATATAACTGCATTGTGTGAAAATTTTCCTCACTTTTCATTGTGGTGATATTTAATAGTGCCTGCAATTCTCCGGTTAAATATGAAACCCTTATAACATCTATGCTGTAGAATAGTATAGTCTGATCAGTTAAGAGCCAGGTATATAATTCTTTTATCAATATGGCTGGCATATGCTTTTGGTACGGTGGTTGGGAGGATACTTAATACGGTCTGATTTCTTCGTATTGAGTTCCTGCAAAATTGCAGAATCAGGGAGCATAGCAGATTTGTGGAAATATTAGATTGATATGGGAGAACTTTTTGATAAACGTGAAGTGCTCAGAGAAGTGATATCGGCACTCAAAAATGATATTGAGCCTGAAAAAATACTTGCACGGGATCTGGATGATTTTCCAAATCCTATAAAGATATCCGGAAAATACAGGTCCTCCGGGTTCATTCCCGATTTGGCTGTAATATATGAAGAGTCCATTGATGTTTATGAAATTGAGACAGATGGTAATAATAACCTTAAAAAATGGCAGGTTATGCAGTCATATGCCACGAAATGTAACGGCAACCTCTATCTTGTCGTCCCTGAGCATGTTCTGGATAATGTAAAGAATGTCCTTGCCAACTATAAAATAGATGCTGGTTTGTTATATTTCCAGGCCAGGATTACCTGATGAGGCTGATATATTATTAAAAAACCTTCTGCAGGCAATATTTCTGTTGTGATAAATTAAGGGTCTTTTTATACATTTGTAAAGTGTTTATGGTATAACGAACCCTGAATTTATGCCAAAGAAAAATTTTGTACTGATTATTGATGATGACCCCTATATATGCAACATTCTGAAGAAGTATCTGGAGCAGAACGGTTTTGCTGTTGAGATAACTTATAAGGGGTGTTCTGCAAAAGATCTTATAACCAGGAATGCATACGATATTATACTATGTGATTACCGTCTTCCCGATCATGATGGCATGAACATTCTCAGACATGCCAAGTCGGTAAATCCATCCGTTCCTGTTGTCATAATGACCGCCTATGCTGAAATAAGTAAAGCTGTTGAATTAATAAAGTCAGGCGCATTTGATTATATTGTAAAGCCACTGCAGCCCGAGATGGTACTCGGGGTTATTGGCCAGGCACTGGGCAGAAAAAAGAATTCAGTTAACGGAGGAACATTTACTGAGGATTTCATCCAGGGCAGCAGCGATGAAATGCTTGAGGTCATGCAACATGTCGGGATTGTTGGCCCAACTGACATTACTGTAATGATTGAAGGTGAAACAGGGGCAGGTAAAGAATATATTGCCCGCGCTATACATCATTCAAGCAATCGCCGTAAAAAATATTTCGTGGCAGTCGATTGCGGGGCTATACCCGGGGAGCTTGCCAATAGTGTATTATTCGGGCATGTAAAAGGGTCCTTTACAGGGGCTGTGAATGATAAGACCGGATATTTCCAGGAGGCTAAAGGAGGCACTCTCTTTCTGGATGAGGTCGGGAATCTTTCATACGAAAACCAGGTAAAGATCCTGCGTGCTCTCCAGGAGAAAACTGTGACACGTATAGGCGACAATAAATCGCAAAAAGTTGATGTGAGACTTATTGCTGCCGCCAACGAAAGCCTTGTGAAAAAGGTCGAAGCCGGTGAATTCAGGGAGGATCTCTATCACCGGCTAAACGAATTCAAAATCCAGGTTCCTCCACTACGGAACCGTAAAGAGGATATTATTGAATTTGCCGGACGATTTATTGACCAGGCAAATAAGGCTTTTAGTAAAAATGTGCAGGGTTTTGACAATGATGCAAGGGAGGTTCTGCTGAAGTACGACTGGCCGGGTAACATCCGTGAATTGCAGAATGTAATAAAACGGGCAGTTTTACTTTGTGGGGGTGAAGTTATAGAACCCGGGTTATTACCTGATGAGATAAAGCAATATGTCACAGCCAATAGAAACAGGTTTGGTTCAGAAGGCTTCAGCACTGAATTTACCGACCTGAAATCTGCAACATACATAAATGAGAAGGAGCTGATAAAGAACGCTCTTGAAAAGACCAACAACAATAAATCCCGTGCTTCACGTCTACTTGGGATTGACCGTAAAACGCTCTATAATAAAATAAGATTATATAATCTCGGGGAATAACCTGGTCTTGCTTACCTGCAGACTGCAGCCTGCAGTCTGTGTATAAATTCTACACTTCGGGGCTCTGCAGAAAACTCATTACGAATATTCTATTATCCTTTGCCGGTAAAAGATAGTGCTGATATCATGAGGCTTGGCGAAGGTTTCCGTCGGACTGATGAATATATTGGCACAAAGGTTGCCATATAGGTTTGTTAGTTATTTAACTGTTTTACAAAGGTTTTTAAAACAAATTATGTTATGGAAAATATTAGAGAAAAGCGACTTGAAAAAAAACTTGAAACACAACA
>SLRB01000222.1 GCA_007131165.1 Bacteroidales bacterium
CTGGCCGGGAGTGCCTTAGTTCAGAGTTGCTGTACCAGGTCTGAATTGCAGAATTAAAAAGAGAATCTCCCAGATAGGCTCTAAGATAGTCGAAGTCCATTGCTGCTTTAGTATGATTAACATGTACGTCCTGCTCCCTGCTGTAGTCCCTTACCGACAGGTCCAATGGCTGTTCAAGGTTCTGGCGGGCCTTAACAAGCCACATTATTTCGTCTATCCGCTGTGCCGGTATCTCGTCTATATTTAAGAACTCGGCAAATTCCCGGTTATTAAAGTATTTCTCCCATAACATTCTTTCAGGATATCTTTCTTTTATATACCGGGCTGTGTAAGCGCGGGCAATCCCTTCACCCCAAAAAGAGAATTGGCTTTCACCGGGCCCGGGGGCAATATTAACCCAGCTCCGGGCCATATTATGAGCAATTGATTCATTCAGGGACCTGGCATCATCTTCAAACCCAATTACTGAAATACCCGGGTATCCTGCACCTGTCCCGGTTCCCAGGACGCTTTGAACAGCAATATGACTGTCATAGGGATAATCGCCAATATGGTCCGATAAAAACCATATGGCACTGTTCACATACTCCGTGGCATCAATCCATAGTCTTGCCTGCAGATTGGTAAACATCATCCATGTGGTAATTTCCCTCCCTGAACCGGGAAGCTCAACCTGACCTTTCATTACATTGAACCGTTTATCGGCAAACCACGCAAAATCATTTGCCAGATCCTCTTTATACCGAAGGGTTTTCATCTTCTCAGATGAAGGTGGAAACCTGGTTCCCGCATACAAATAGGTCGTTTCCCATGCAGTATCTGCAGCAAGCCTGTTCAGCCACCTGATTTCATCATCGTTTTGCAGGTTACCTGTTGCACCAACTATGTAATTATCAGGGAGAGTAATACTTACATCAAAACTGCCAAATTCCGAATAAGTTCCGGCTTCATCAAGCCACGGCATTGGATGCCAGCCGGAACTGTCATAAACTGCCGGTTTGGGATACCAATGTACGATCTGGTATGATTCTCCGATATGCCCTAACTGTGAAGTCCTCCCGTCCGGCAATTTTACCCGGAAGGGCGTGGTTATACAGATGGTGTCACCAGGTGTGACAGGCTCATTAAGGTTAATCCGGCAAATATCAGGAAGGTCCGGCTTCGTATGCCACTGAACCTGCCGGCCATTCACTCTGAAGTCCAGCGAGTCAATATATCCCCTTAATTGCGGATCTTCAAACAGCCGCTGCCGTCCCTGATTCCTTATTATCTGCTTGGCTAATTGGGTGTTATTCGAGGACCAGGCATTCGGCCAGAGGTGAAAATACAGGAACCTGAGAGTATCGGTCGAATTGTTTATGTATTCAATCCTCTGGAATGCATTTAATTCATGGCGCCTGTCATCGAGAGTAACAAGAATCTCATAATTGACTTCCTGCTGAAAATGTTCCTGTGATGACCCTTTCGGGGAAAAAAATACAAACAACATCCAGATGAGCAAAAACTGCCTGATATTATGTTTACAAAACAGAACCATCAAATTTTTAAAGATAAGCCGGGTTGCGGATTGGATTTTTACAAATTTTATCTCCAAATTTCGGGAATTATTTAATTATTATTGTATAATTTTAATGTCTACAGCCTTCTTACACTAAAACCTGATTGCAATGCTCAAGAAATCATTACTTCTTTTTGCCGGAATATTTATTATCTCCGCAATTATGGCATCCGAAACCCGACTGCTCAGGCAGCCGGCGGTGAGTGAAAACCATATTGCCTTTTCCTATGGCGGGAACATCTGGATCACCGGGCATGACGGCGGCGTGGCAAAGCGCCTGACAAGTTTCCAGGGCGTCGAATCGTTTCCCAGGTTTTCTCCTGACGGACAGTGGATAGCTTTCAGCGGTCAGTTTGCCGGCAGCACCGATGTTTATGTAATCTCAGTTGACGGAAACGAGATGAAACGCCTCACATGGCACCCGGGAGCAGATATCGTGAGGGGCTGGTCGCCAGATGGCAGAGTGATCTTTACTTCAGCCAGAGAGAGTGCACCATCCGGCTATCCGCGTTTCTTTTCAGTGGGATTCGAAGACGGACTGCCTGAGGCACTGCCCATACCACGCGGCTACAGGGGTGAATATTCGCCCGACGGGCGACATTTTGCCTATGAACTGGTAAGGCCATCGGATGAGGAGTGGCGCAACTACAGGGGTGGCCAGAACAGGCCTGTCTGGGTGCTTGATATGGAGGATTATTCTCTCCATGAGCTTCCGCAGGAAGACAACTCACGTAACCAGTATCCGGTTTGGATAGGCAACACCATCTACTTTCTCTCCGACCGCGATTACAACATGAACCTTTACAGCTACGATACGGGCAGCGGTAACCTGACCCAGCTTACCTTCTATTCGGAATATGACATCAAATATCTGAGTGCCGGTGGCGGACTCCTGGTATATGAATACGGGGGGGATATATATAAATTTGATCCTGCACGGCAAAGCCCGGAAAAATTGGCAGTCACTGTACGGGGAGATTTCCCCTGGGCCATGCCCGGATGGAAAAATGTCGGCAACTTTGTAACCAACGGATCTCTTTCGCCCAGCGGGGTAAGGGCTGTATTTGAGGCCCGCGGCGATATATTTACCGTTCCCGTTGATAAAGGCGACTGGCGCAACCTGACCGGATCACCCGGAGTTCGGGCCAGGTATCCCGTATGGTCACCTTGTGGTGAGCATATTGCATGGTTCTCTGATGAAACGGGCGATTACAGGCTGATGATAGGTGTGCAGGACGGACTTACGAAGCCGCGGGAGATTGAGCTGCCCGAACCTAATTTCATCTATACACCTGCATGGAGCCCCGATTCAAAGTACATTATTTACACCGATGCCAACCTTAAGCTGTGGTTGGTAGAAGTTGACTCAGGCAATGTGCGGCTGATTGACCAGGACAGGTTCATACACCCTGAGCGCACCATAGATCCGGTCTGGAGCCCCGACTCCAGGTATATAGCATATGCAAAAAGGCTCACTAACCAGTTCCATGCCATCAAGGCCTATTCACTGGAAGATAATGAGATACTGCAGTTAACCGATGGTATGTCTGACGCAGTATCACCGGCCTGGGATGCATCAGGCAAATATCTCTGGTTCCTTGCAAGCACTAATTTCGGGCTGAATACGGGTTGGCTGGATATGAGTGCGTATGATAGGCCCGTAGAAAGGGCCGTGTATCTTATAGTGCTTGACAGCGATGAGCCCTCGCCCCTGCTGCCGGAAAGTGATGAGGAGGAAACAGTCAATAACCCTGCCGAAAACAGCGATAACGGGGTTACGGTAAAAATTGACATGGAGGGGATAGACCAGCGGATACTTTCAATAGATGTCCCGTCCAGGAACTACAGCAACCTTGCTACAGCAGCTGAAGGGATGGTTTTCTACATGGAATCGGTTCCCGGGCAGGTCGGACAGGTTTTGCATCTTTATGATCTGGACAAGCGCGAATCGAGATCATTCCTCTCCCCAGTCCATTACTACAGCATTTCAGCCGACAGGAAAAAAATGCTTTACAGGTCAGGCAACCGCTGGGGTGTTGTTGACGCCGGCGGGAGTCCTTCAGTTGGCGACGGGCAGATAGATGTGTCAAACCTTCAGGCCAGACATGATCCGGAGAAAGAGTGGCGCCAGATATTCAAGGAGGCATGGCGGATATACCGCGATTACCTTTATGTTGACAATTATCACGGAGCCGACTGGCAGGAGGTTTATGAAAGATATGAACCGTTTGTTGAGCACGTACGCCACAGGGATGACCTGAACCATATTCTTTCGATAATGGGCGGGGAAGTGGCAATGGGCCACTCCTATGTCAGTGGCGGCGACTATCCTGATGTGCCGAGGACGCCTTCGGGACTGCTTGGAGCTGATTTGGAAATTGACAATGGCAGATACAGAATAAGCAGGATATTTACAGGAGAGAACTGGAACCCCGACCTGCGGGCACCCTTGAGTGCCCCCGGTGTAAAGGTGAGCGAAGGTGACTACATTCTTGCCATCGACGGCACAGAGCTCCATGCACCCACAAATCCATACAGCCTTCTTGAAAACAAGGCAAACAGACAGACGGTTCTCAGAGTAAACAGCAAACCTGAACAAGAGGGATCATGGCTTATCACGGTTGTGCCCGTGGGAAGTGAAATGGGACTGCGAAGGCTTGCATGGGTAGAGGACAACAGGAGAAAGGTAGCTGAGATGTCAGACGGCAGGCTGGCCTATGTCTGGCTGCCCAATACAGGTCAGGCAGGCTACTCGTACTTCAACCGGTATTACTTTGCGCAACAGGACAAAAAGGGTGCGGTAATCGACGAGCGCTTCAACGGTGGTGGTTCGGCTGCCGATTATATGGTAGATATCATGGGGCG
Source organism: Bacteroidales bacterium (assembly GCA_007131165.1). GTDB lineage: Bacteria > Bacteroidota > Bacteroidia > Bacteroidales > PUMT01 > PXAP01. Next base: position 4,424 of record SLRB01000222.1, read on the forward strand.
CTCCCTTCACGGCTTTTTCAATAACAGGATTGATCCCGATCTCCCCTTTACATCACCAGGGGCCGGCATCTGGGGACCCAAGGTAATGATAATCAATGAGCATGCGGGTTCTGGCGGCGATCTGCTCCCCTATATGTTCAGGAAAATGGATATCGGCCCGCTTGTCGGAACTACAACCTGGGGAGGCCTTATCGGTATATGGGATTATCCCGCACTCATTGACGGTGGCGCCATGGTTCCCCCAAGGGGTGGCTTCTACAATACTGCTGGAGAATGGGCTGTGGAGAATGAAGGTGTTGCACCCGACATCGAAGTGGAAATGATACCTGAGCTGGTGATCCAGGGCCACGATCCGCAGCTGGAAAAGGCTGTTGAGGAGGCCTTGAGGCTGCTTGAAGAGGAACCTGTCAGAATCCTGCCGGAGCCGGAACCACCGGTAAGATCAAAGCGTGCTTCGGAAAGATAAATTATTAACCAGACTATGGATAATAACACAGTAGCAGATCTGGTCAGGTTGAAAACTGAACCTGTGGCCATAGAATCGGTAGAACGCCAGTTTAGCATAACCCCCGGCCTGCAGGAAAAATATGGCCCGCAAGGTAAAGCCCGCTCTGTAGAAGATGCCAGGCACAACCTTTCAAGCCTTGCCGATGCCATCGAACTTGACAGCCCCCCAATGTTCACCTCATACGTATCCTGGCTTTCAATCCTTCTGAACAGGCTGGGCCTCAACCCGGAGCATCTTGTCAGGCATTTTGAAATTCTTGAAACTATCCTTGCCGGCGAAATGCCCGGTCAGGCAGCCGGGATAATATCAGAATATATAAAGGAAGGGATGAAGCATGCCGGCACCGGTAAAGAGGCCGACAACACATTAATTGACGATGACAATCCACACCGCGACCTGGCCGCCAGGTATCTTTCTCTGCTGCTCAAAGGGAAAAAAAATGAGGCGTCATCACTCATTGTTTCCAGGGCAGACCAGGGAATGCCGGTAAAGGATATATACCTGCATGTATTCCAGCCGGTACAGCATGAGATTGGCCGCCTGTGGCAGACAAACCGCTTGTCGGTCGGAGAAGAGCACTATGCAACAGCCATAACCCAGCTCACGATATCGATGCTTTACCCCTACATCTTTAATACCGAACGGAACGGACTGAAAATGATCTCTACAACAGTCAGTTCTGAACTACATGAACTGGGCATAAGAATGGTAACCGACCTGTTTGAATCTGAAGGCTGGGATACCTGGTTTCTTGGTGCAAACACGCCTGCCGAAAGCATCATTAAGTTGATGAAAGAGCACCAGCCCGATATTCTCGCCATATCGGTAACTCTTCCGGGGCATATCAAAAGAATGCAAAACCTTGCTTGTGCAATAAAAGAAAAGCGACCTGAGAACACAAAGATAATCGTGGGGGGACAGGCATTCAGGGATGTGCCGGGCGCCTGGATCAAAAAGCATGCCGACGGGTACTCAGATAACGCCGGAATGGCATTATCAATGGTTTATAACCTTATAGGGAAAAGCTGATGAACCGCACCGGGAAGACATGCCTGTATTTTCTGTGTAACCAAGACGGGACAATTGATGACGCAGAGATACCCTGGCAGGAGGCCGACCAGTTCACCGGCATACATTATTCATTCCTGTTCAGGCTAAAAGACAAGCAGGATCTCGATTTATTCCTGGCCCGTATAATTGAACATAATAACCGCACTGTATCTTCTGCAGCAACACTTGCAGAAGACAATACCCGGTTATACCTCACTGGAGCTGCCGTCGGCGACAAAGTGCTTATCTGCGGCTGCACTGACAACCATAAGTTACCGGATTGTTTTTCCGGTTTTCTTCTTCAGTACATTAACCGGATATTGCAAAACAGCAATATTGATAACGATCATAACAATAACACCGGTTTCCTGGATAAGATGATGGCCATCAACAACGAGCTGATCGGTACCAAAAGAGACCTGTACAAAACCAACCAGAAGCTGAAAATACTGAACAGCGAAAAAGACAAGTTTTTCAGTATTATAGCCCATGATCTCCGGAGTCCTTTCGCGCACCTGTTAGGGTTTTCAGAACTTATCCTGAAAAAGATCCAGGAAGATGACAGGGAAAAAGCACTGGTATTTGCAGAGAATATGATCAACGCTTCGAAAAAGACATTCGCACTTCTTGAGAACCTGCTCAAATGGTCGATGAGCGAAACCGGGCAGGCAAATTACGATCCGCATCCTCATTTTCTAAGACCGCTTGTCAATGAATGCCTGGATCACATCGAAGGCATAGCAGGCTCAAAGAGAATCCGGGTAAAAAATGAAGTGGAACAGGAAACAGAAGTGATGGCAGACAAAAATATGCTCAAAACAATTATCAGGAACCTGGTATCCAATGCCATAAAATTCAGCCATCCAAATGGAGAGGTCGTTATTACTTCCACCCGTTCAGGCGAAATGGCCGGTATTACAGTATCAGACAACGGGACCGGCATAGATGAGGAAACAAGGTCAAAACTGTTCACCGTACTGACCGAAAGCCGCAAAGGCACGGCCAATGAACAGGGGAGCGGACTCGGACTGGTCTTGTGCAGAAACTTCACCGAGAAACACGGTGGCAATATAAAAGTCGACAGCACCCCTGGTAAAGGCAGCCGGTTCACATTCACAATACCATTGGCAAAACTATAAAAAGCCCCTTGCCAGATAAATTAAGGCAGGTGGCCGGCGACCACAAATTTCAACGGAAAAAGATAGCAAGCCAACCCGTCATTCAACTGCCCTGATGATAAATCCTTACACTACCATCGGCACATGCTGCGGCCAGGAACTCTCCGTCAGGGCTGAAGGAGAGTTTTCTTATTCCTGCTCCCGGAATAAAAATATTCACAATTTTCCCGGTCCAAAGATCCCATAATATGATACGGCCATCATTACCGGCAGATGCAAGCGTGGTGCCGTCAGGTGAGAAGGCTACGGTAAATAACAGGTCGTCGTGTTTTTTAAGTACATGCTTTGCTTTCAGCGCCTCAGCGTCCCAAATAATCACTGTGCTGTCAAAGCCGGTTGAAGCTATGTGGCGACCGTCATTGCTGAACCTGACACCCTTCAGATCGCCGGTATGACCATTGAGCCGGGCTATATTGGTTCCGTTCTCCCTGTTCCACAGCGAAACAACATTATCCCGGCTGGCAGTAGCAATCACAGAACCATCAGGTGATAGTGCCAGATCACAGATCTTTTCATTATGCCCCTGAATACGGTAAAGCATGTCAGCCCCCTGCTTGTCCCAGCTTATTATTGTCGAATCCCACCCACATGAGACAAAATTCAGCCCTGAGGGGTGCACAGCAACAGCCCTTACCCTGTCAGTATGTCCCCTATAGGCAGCAAGTTCACTACATGGGTCAAAAGACCATAGTTTCAGGTTGCCTTCAAAACCTGCAGTCACTATTTCCCTGTCCCCCGGGAGGAACTCTGCCTGGTAGACCCATGAAGAGTGACCTCGCAGTTCACATACCATCTCCCAGGCATTAAAGACGTCAAAAATACGAGCAGTGCCATCGGCACTGCCGGTAAGAAGATACCGGCCATCGTGGCTGAAACTGACCGACATTACGGCTTCCTCATGTGCAGGAAGTGTTATATTGCCGCTTTTTCCGCAACCACTTATTACAAGGAGGAGAAACAAAAACAGCAATACGTAATTTCTGAAAAACTTAGATGCCATAATACAAAGATTCAAAATGAAGCTGCTACCCTGAGGCCGGACAACCCGCGCAATAAAGCCAACATGTACTACCAGAAAAAATAGTAGAGCAATCCCACTATCAGGATAATTCCTGCTGCACCCAGGTTAAAGGCCCTGCCGGTGCGGAACAGCTCCGGTTTTACCTCAAAGGCTTTGGGGTCAACTTTCGTCATCTTCGCATTCAGCAGAAATATCATGCCAACAAAACCAAATGCTGAAGCCATCATGAATACCGCCTCGAAGCCAAGGTGCGCATATCTTCTTATAAACAGAATACCAAGCAAAAACGTTATAACTCCGGCAATGACAAATCCATACCCGGCATTAACCATGAAGCGGATCCTGCTGTCAGCCACGGGCTTACCAGGCGCAAGGCTCCGGTCGGTAAGACTTAGCACCGTAGCAAGAAGAGCCAGCAATATAAACACATAGCCCATTCGCAATATGAATGGCATCTCAGGAAAAAGCAGCTTTATGACGATCCCGGCCGGGATGGTCGCTATGGCAGTCCACAACGCAGCCCTTGCCGTAGCCTGTTTCCAGAAAAGTCCCATCCCGAAAACGACTACTACACCGGGGTAGATATAACCCGTATACTCCTGTATGTACTGAAACGCCTGATCCAGTCCACCCAGCAAGGGCCTTGCAGAAAATACAGCAATGACAAGCGCGGTAAATGCAACAATCCTTCCCACCAGCACAAGTTCACGCTCAGAAGCGTCTTTCTTGACAAAGGATTTATATATATCCATGGTGAAAATGGTAGAAGCGCTGTTGATCATTGCCGACAGAGACGAGACGATAGCAGCAACAAGCGCAGCAAATGTCAGGCCCCGAATTCCCGCGGGTACAATATTCTTGAGTAGCCACGGGTATGCCTCATCTGCCCTTTCGATTTCACCGACATAACCACTGTCGCGGAGAATTTCCGGATGCTGGAAAAGAACATAAGCTGTAATCCCTGGAAGTATGACAATTACAGGGATGAGTATCTTCAGGTAACCTGCAAAGATCAGCCCCTTTTTAGCATGCTGGATATTTTCGGCAGCAAGCCCCTTCTGTATAATGAACTGGTTGAACCCCCAGTAACCAAGATTAACCAGCCACATTGCCCCCAGTATGACCGCGAGGCCCGGCAGGTCGCCAAAAGCATCGGTCGTTCCCCCTGCTCCGTCGGGGACAATGGTGTCCTGCGGAATTATCATATTAAAATGCGGATAGGTGGCCTTTTCATATATAACAGCAAGTCCCTGAAATACACCTTCACCACCCGAAACGGCATACAGTCCCAGAATCGTCGTAACGAGTCCACCTCCTATCAAAAACACCACCTGCACCACATCGGTCCATGCCACTGCCTTCAGTCCCCCATAAATCGAATAAAGCGCCGAAAAGGCAGCCAGCCCGACAATGCCCCACATAACAGGAATACCCATAATACGGTTAATAGCAAGCGCACCCAGCCAGGCAACGGAGGTAAGGTTGACAAAAACATAAACCAGCAGCCAGAAAACAGCAAATGCAACACTCACGCTCTTGTTATACCGGTTCTCTATAAACTGGGGCATGGTGTAGATACCCTTGTCGAGGAACAGCGGAAGGAAGTATTTGCCTACAATTATCAGAACAATCGCAGCAATCCACTCATATGCCGCAATACCAAGCCCGATCCGGTATCCTGAGCCCGACATGGCGATGAAATGCTCGGCCGAGATGTTGGCTGCAATCAGCGAAGCCCCTATCGCCCACCATTTTAGTGAACGGTTTGCAAGAAAATAGTCCTGCGAAGTTTTCTGCACACCCTTTTTGGTACGCGACACCCAAAGTCCTATACTAACAATGATCAGGACATAGCACACGAACACTATGTAATCGATAAGCTCAAATGCTCCACCCATAATGGATATTTAATTAAGTTAACAACGTACCCACCGGGTAAACCCTTAAAATACCCCAATCACCCAATTTTGCCATAACAGTTCAGCAAAAATAGCCAGTCACCTAACCGGGGGTAATAATTACAAAACAAGCACCCGCCTGCTATTTGAGTATGTAATGGTTAAGAATTGCTTCGTACAACTCCTGCTTTCCGCTTATCTGCTCTGGTTCGCCGTTCTTTACGGCCAGCTCACGCAGGTCCTCAAGCGTCAGCCTGCCCTGCTCGAACTCAGCACCTTTACCGGTGTCGAAGCTCTTGTACCTATCTTTCCTCATCTTGCGGTATGGTGAGTTTTCCAGGATATCATAGGCTATCTCAAGTGCCTTTGCAAACACATCCATCCCGGCAATATGTGCTATAAACAGGTCTTCAAGGTCGGTTGAACTCCTTCTCAGCTTAGCGTCAAAATTAATACCTCCGGTGTTAAATCCGCCTGCTTCAATTATTACAAGCATGGTTTCTACCAGCTCATAAAGGTTGATCGGGAACTGGTCGGTATCCCATCCATTCTGATAATCACCCCTGTTTGCATCAATGCTCCCGAATAACCCGGCATCGGCAGCCACCTGCAACTCGTGCTGGAAGGTGTGCCCGGCAAGAGTGGCATGATTTACCTCTATATTAAGCTTGAAATCACCAGCCAGCCCGTACTTGTTGAGGAAGCCGATAATGGCAGCTGCATCATAGTCGTACTGGTGCTTGGTCGGCTCCATAGGCTTGGGTTCAATGAGGAAAGTACCGTTAAACCCGATCTTCCTGCCATAGTCCCTCGCCATGGTAAGAAACATTGCCATATGTTCAACTTCACGTTTCATGTCTGTATTGAGAAGCGAAAAATATCCTTCCCGGCCACCCCAGAAAACATAATTCTGCCCCCCGAGAGCCACTGTTGCCTCAATAGCATTCCTCACCTGTGTAGCCGCATGAGTAACAACGTTAAAATCGGGATTGGTTGCAGCACCGTTCATATACCTCGGATGCGAAAAGAGGTTAGCCGTACCCCACAGTAGTTTCACTCCCGATGCCAGTTGTTTCTCCCTGGCATATTCTACCATTGTCTGAAGCCTCTTTTCCGATTCCGTAATGGTTGTGGCTTCATCAACCAGATCATAGTCGTGAAAGCAATAGAACGGTATTCCCATTTTGGTAATAAACTCAAAAGCTGCATCCATCTTATTCCTTGCCCTTATCATCGGATCAGGATCTTTGTCCCACGGGAAAACCTTGGTGCCCGGGCCAAACGGATCGCCGCCTGTGCCGCACATGCTGTGCCAGTAGGCTACTGCAAACCGGAAATGGTCTTTCATCTTCTTCCCGGCAACCTCCTTGTTCTCGTCATAAAACCTGTAAGACAGCGGGTTTTTTGACTCAGGGCCTTCGTATCTGATCTTTCCTATGCCCTTGAAATATTCCTTTTCTCCTTTAAGATATTCCATAGTAATATTAGATTTTGGTTATTGTTTTATTCGATTATTATCCTTCCATATGCTGGTTCAGTATATCCATCCACCCCCCATAGGCCTCTTCCAGAACCGGCAACAGATCATTGACGGGCTCTATCCTGTCAACTACCGCCAACTGGCCGAATGCTTCCTGAAAAGAGAAATAGATACCTGCACCCATGGCGGCAGCCCTGGCCGCTCCCTGGGAACCATCGGTATTATAAAGCTCAATGGTGGCCCCGGTAAGGGTTGCCAGGCTCCGGCCAAAGATAGGACTGAGGAACATATTGGCATTACCGGCCCTGATTATTTCGGGTGTGATGCCTGTTTTACCCATTATATCCATACCGTACCTGAAGGCAAAGACTATGCCCTCCTGGACAGCCCGCATAATGTGTGCACGGGAGTGCACGTTGAAGTTCAGGTTGACAATATGGCATCCGGTATCATGGTTGCCAAGCATCCTTTCACTGCCGTTCCCGAAAGGCAGGATCATGACCCCACCGCTTCCTGCCGGTACGGTTCCGGCCATCTTGTTCATCTCATTATAATCAACCCCGGGGTTTGCCACGTTCCGCTTTACCCAGGAATTGAGAATGCCGGTTCCGTTAATGCAAAGCAGCACGCCAAGCCTGGTTTTGTTTTTTTCGTGGTTTACGTGGGCAAAAGTGTTCACCCTGGACTGCGGGTCAAACTTTATCTCGTCGCTTACTCCGTAAACAACGCCTGATGTTCCCGCCGTGGCAGCTATCTCGCCGGGATTAAGAACATTGAGCGAAAAAGCATTGTTCGGCTGGTCACCTGCCCTGTAGGTTACAGGAGTACCTTTGTTAAGGCCGAACAGAGATGCTGCTTCAGCAGTAAGCCGGCCCTGAGTTGAGAATACCGGTACGACTCTGGGTATCAACCCGGCATCAAAACCAAAATGCTCCATCACCTCCGACGATACCTCATGTTTTTTAAAGTCCCAGAATATCCCTTCAGACAATCCGCTTGGTGTCATGCAGATCTCACCGGTAAGTTTCATGGCAAAATAATCACCTGGCAGCATTATCTTGTATGTCTTTTCATATATATCAGGCTCATTCTCCTTAACCCATGCAAGCTTTGAAGCAGTAAAGTTTCCTGGTGAGTTCAGCAGAGAAGAGAGGCATTTTTCCGTCCCCATAGACCTGAAAGCCCTTTCTCCGGTCTCCACGGCACGGCTGTCGCACCATATGATAGATGGTCGCAGCGGTCTGTGATCTTTGTCAACCATAACCAGCCCGTGCATCTGGTATGAAATACCGATGGCCGCAATTGCCGAAGGATCGACCGACGAATTGGCAAATAGCTGTTTTGTCGCAATAAGAGAATTTTTCCACCACATCTCGGGGTCCTGCTCTGCCCATCCGCTGCGGGGGGCGGAGATAGGCATCTCCTCATGCGGATAGTAGGCTGAGGCAACACATTTTCCTGAATCTGTATCGATTACACTTGCCTTGATGGAGGAGCTACCCAGGTCGTATCCGAGTGTCAGCATAATAACATTGATTTTTTAGGGTGTGGATTATCGCCTGTCTCTATTTTACCAGCCCTTTTGGCTGCGATATACAAACATAAAAAAAATAATCAAAAATGTCATCACCCGCTAGCATATGACAATAATATGGGTTTTTTACGGGTTGAAAATATGTATTGCTATATTTGTAATTCTTTTAAACCTCCCTGTATGGATTTTTATTTCCCGGTAAAACGCTCTGCCTTCCAGGTCATGCTGAAACCTGTTGGGCCGGCATGCAATCTCGACTGTACTTACTGTTACTACCTTGAAAAGAAGAATCTGTATCCTTACGCAAAAGGTTACCGGCTTAATGATGAGCTTCTGGAGACCTTTATCAGGGAATATATCAGCTCCCAGGATGTTCCTGTTGTCAGCTTCGTGTGGCAGGGTGGCGAGCCCACCATGCTGGGGCTTGATTATTTCAGAAAGGCTGTCGAGCTGCAGCAGAAATATGCAGAGGGGAAAAGGATTGACAACGCGTTGCAGACTAACGGCACGCTTCTTGACGATGAGTTTTGCCGGTTCCTCAACGAGAAAAACTTCCTGGTGGGGTTATCGATCGACGGGCCGCGTGATGTGCATGACCATCACCGCCGTACTACCGCCGGAGGCCCTTCATGGGAAAAGGTGATGGATGGGGTAAGGCTGCTGAAGAAACACAACGTGGAGTTCAACACCCTGTCGGTCGTAAACGACAGGACATCTGAAAAACCGCTTGAAGTTTACCGGTTCCTCAAGAACATAGGCAGCCGCTTCATGCAGTTCATACCGATCGTTGAAAGGTATACTAAAGATCCCGGTGAGGAGGATGTACACCTGGTTCATCACCGTTACACAGGGGATGCAGAGGTGACGGAGTGGTCGGTCAGCCCTGTAAAATACGGCAAATTCCTTATCAGCATCTTCGATGAGTGGGTCAGGAAAGACGTGGGCACCTATTATGTGCAGCTTTTTGATGTATCACTGGCCAACTGGGTGGGTGAGAGTAATCCCGGGTTATGCGTTTTCTCCGAAACCTGCGGCGATGCCACAGTGATGGAGCACAACGGCGACCTCTATTCCTGCGACCATTTCGTGTACCACGACTACTACCTTGGCAACATAAAGGAAAAACCTCTTCTTGACATGATGCAGCAGGAGAGGCAGGCCAGGTTCGGACTGGAGAAGAGGACCACCCTGCCGCGTAAGTGCCTCGACTGCGAGTTTCTGTTCGCCTGCCACGGCGAGTGCCCCAAGCACCGGTTCTGCACGACCGAAGATGGGGAACCCCAACTTAATTACCTGTGCGAATCATACGAGATGTTCTTCAACCATGTGAAGCCCTACATGGACTACATGACAAAACAGCTACGGGCCAAAAAGCCCCCCGCCAACGTGATGCAGTGGATCAGGCAGAAGGAGCAGCCCGTTGCCGCAACTCGTCCCTCCGCCGGCCGCAACGACCCATGCCCCTGCGGCAGCGGGAAAAAATACAAGCAATGCTGCCTGCGGTTTTTTAAGTAATACCCAGATCTGTTAAGCATCTTTATGCACCCCCGGGTGGTGTCACTGCCTCAAAATTGCTGCCTGCGGTTTTTTCAAAAATTATGTGTATATTTGAAAAAATCATACACATTATGAGAACAAATATTGTGATTGATGATGAGCTTATAAAGAAAGCCATGTCAATAACCGGCCACAAAACAAAAAAGGCAACGGTTGAAGAGGGGCTGAAGCTTATTGTCTCTCTAAAGGAGCAGGAGAAGATCAGGGCCCTCAGGGGAAAACTCAAATGGCAGGGAGACATTGAAAAAATGAGGCTGGACAAATGATACTGGTAGACTCATCAGTATGGATTGATTATTTCAACGGTACAGACAACCCTCCGGCCGACTACCTGTACAATAACCTTGGCCGCGAAGTTTTTGTTACCGGCGACCTCATAATGGTTGAGGTATTGCAGGGGTTTGGGTCTGACAGGGATTATGCAACCGGGAGGAAAACCCTGGAGAGCCTTCCCTTTTTCAACCTTTGCGGGAAGGAGATCGCGATCGCTGCTTCAGAGAATTACCGAAAACTGAGAAAAAGGGGAATTACCATCAACAAGACAATTGATGTGGTTATTGCCACATTCTGTATAGAGAACTGGATCAGGCTCCTTCATAATGACAGGGATTTTCTGCCGCTGCAGGAATTGGCCGGACTGGAGGTTGTTGGGGTATAACCGGTGTAAGTGATCTTTATCCCTTTCGGGGATGAATACGGCACTGCTCATAAAACTCCTTATACGCTTATCGGTCAGGCGATTACCGGGGAACAAAGCCAATTGGCAACGCATCACCCACACGCTTCTTTCCCATCTCACCTGTCAGCATAATAGCTAACGGGTCAAAATAACCACTCTCTTCAAAAGGTACCCGGTATTCA
>SLRB01000251.1 GCA_007131165.1 Bacteroidales bacterium
ATGACGATGAGGAATTCTCGCTCGAAGATTATCTGGAAGATGATGACATCCCCAATTACAGGCTGAGCACCAATAACTATTCGGACGACGACAAAAGGCCGGACATGCCCCTCAGCTCGTCACCAAATTTCCAGGCGCACCTGGAGAGCCAGCTCGGTTTGCGTTCACTTACCGAGAAGCAGGAAACGCTTGCCTCCTATATCCTTGGCAATATAGATGACGACGGTTATCTGAGGCGAAAGCTTGAGGCCATAGTTGATGACCTGGCATTTACACAGAACATGAGCACAACAGAAGAGGAGCTTTACGGGATACTGAAGATAATACAGGATTTTGACCCGGCAGGTGTGGGAGCCCGGGACCTGCAGGAGTGCCTGCTTTTGCAAATCAATCGCAAGGACCAGTCCGATCCCCCGATAGAACTGGCCCGCAAAATCATCAAATCACATTTCCAGGAATTCACCCGCAAGCATTACGACAAGATCATCAGGCGCATGAACATCTCCGAAGAGCAACTCAAGAGGTCGGTTGAGGAGATACTGAAGCTGAACCCCAAACCTGGAAGCTCCTACAGCGATCCGATGCAGCATTCCTCACAGCACATAATTCCCGATTTCATTCTTGACATGAAAGACGGTGAGTTTGTGCTCAGCCTCAATTCCCAGAATGTACCTGAGTTGCGTATAAACCGCACCTACAGTCAGATGATAGAAACATATTACCACAATAAAAACAAGCGCAGCAGGGAGGATAAGGATACCATCAATTTCGTAAAACAAAAACTTGACTCTGCCAGGTGGTTTATTGATGCCATCATACAGAGGCAGAATACCCTTATGCTCACCATGAACGCCATTATAGATTATCAGAAGGAGTACTTTTCCGAAGGGGATGAGACAAAGTTGAGGCCAATGATCCTGAAGAACATAGCTGAAAAAACAGGGCTTGACATCTCCACCATAAGCCGTGTGGCAAACAGTAAATACATTCAGACACATTTCGGCATATTTCCCCTCAAATCATTTTTTTCAGAGGGCCTGCAGAGTGATTCGGGTGAGGAGGTGTCAACCCGCGAGATAAAAAACATAATGGCCGAATGCATTGACAAAGAAGATAAGCGCACACCTCTGACAGACGAGAAGCTTGTTGCGATACTCAAGGAAAAAGGATACAACATAGCACGCCGCACTGTTGCAAAATACAGGGAGCAGCTCAACATACCCGTCGCCCGGCTTAGAAAGGAACTCTGACACCTTCCAAAAAAACCTGCATGCAAAACAGTCTCGCAAGAATAGTTTCAATTGTTTTCCATCCCCTTATCATGCCCCCGCTGGGAATGCTGCTACTGTTCAATTCCGGCACCTACCTTGATTTCCTCACTTACGCGCAGAAAAGGGCTATCTTTCTGATCCTTCTTACCGGCACAACCATTCTGCCCCTCAGTCTGGCCCCCTTCATGTTATTCCATAAAATGATCAGCAACCTCAGAATGGATGATCGCCGCGAAAGGATTCTGCCTCTTCTGATCGCGGTTGTTTTTTATGTTTTCACCTGGTATATGCTGGCGCGCATTAATGTGCCCGGGCTGATAAATATCTATGTCATAACGGCAAGCCTCACGGTTCTCTTCTGTACGGTGATCTCGCTCATCTGGAAGATAAGCCTGCATATGACAGCCCTGGGCGCGCTTGCCGGCATGCTGCTTGCCATTTCTTTCAGGTTCGGGATCAACCTCCAGCTATACCTGGTTCTTGTTTTCCTTGCCGCAGGTATAACCGGTTGGGCAAGACTTACCCTGAAGGCGCATAACCCTGCCCAGATCTATGTGGGATATCTTGGCGGGGCGGCTATCGCTTTTTTTCTCATGTTCAGCTTTTAGACCTGCCACAGGCGCCGGAGGCTTTTCTCAACACATCCTTCACCCTCTGCTCAAGCAGTAACTTATGTGCAATGGGCCGTTTTTGCAGTTCAGCCCGGCTGCCGCCAAAACCCGTATGCGCTCTCCCTGCTTCGTCACCGGCAAACCCCTCCCTCTGTCGTGCAATCAGTTTCTGCATATCAAAATCCTTTTGCCTGACCACCCTGAACCATCCCTTTGAGGCGAGCCATCTGCCAAGGTACTCCTGCTCAGTCTGTCCGGGGGTGGGAACCAGCACGGCGGTCCTGCCAAGCGCCAGCAGATCCATAACAGAGCTGTAGCCGCTGCGGCAGACTATCATCTCCGACTCCCGGATTGCCTTCAGCAGTCCACCTGAATCAACAAAAGAAACTATCTCCAGGTTCCCCCTTATCTCCCTTTCAGGGAAACTTCCCGGCAATCCCCTTACCAGCAATGCCTTCTCAGTTAACCCGCCAATCCCCGCCTTCACCATATCCTCCAGGGTTGTGCGGTGGGGCTCCGGACCGGAAAGCAGGAAAAGGAACCTGTAGCGGAATTTTTCGGAATAAGCTCCGGTACCGGGAGGTTCCGGGTTACCAGGCGGTCCGCTGTTACGACATGCTTCCGGTGAAAACCTGCTCAGCCAGCCGGTAAAAAATGCAGCAGGCAGCCTTTCATGGCCTGCAGTGAGCCTTCCGGCAGCAGGATCATCAGCACAATCGGGAATCCAGCATTCGTCAAAAGCACCGGTCCACCCCCTTATAACCGCCGACACCAGTCCCTCCAGCGGCCTTAACAATAAAGGCATTGACGGTCTGAGCTGATGGGTTATAATTACAGAAGTCACCCTTTCGTGCACCAGTCCATAACGGTTATCAGACACGATCAAATCCGGGCTGTATTTTTCCACCAGCTCTCCCAGTATCCTCTTTTCCATGGAGATATGTCGCAGAAAAGCAGGAACACGAAGCAGCAGGCCCTGCAGGAAATATTTCCTGTAACTGGTAACGGAAAAACCCGGGAAAGGAATTATCTGCAGCATATCCCTGCAGGGCACTTTATCGGGCTGGCCGGCAACACCATTTTGTCCTGCTGTTACAGGTGTACCTGTCATCCCGAACTCCCTTCTGATCAGTTCACCACCGGGGCCCGAAACGCCCACCAAAACACGGCAGCCGGCCGCAAGGAATGCCTTTATAACCGGTACACAACGGGACGCATGGCCCAGACCCCAATCCATAGGGCAAACCAGTACACACAGCTTTTTCATCATCATGTTGATACCTGCACCTCAATACCCAGCTTCCCTACCCTTTCTGCAATGCGATACAGTTCATCGGCCGGCACCTTCCTGAGGCCCCTGGCCGGAGTATCCCTGGCAATGGTGTAGACCATAACCATCTGGGGACTGAGACGTTCCACAAGACGGAGCCAGTCCCTCAGCTCTACCTCAGAGGCATTGTCCACTTCAATACCTTTATATATACCTCTTACAAAAAGGGTCTGCAATATAAACGCTCCATCGAATCTCATAATATTTTTCACCAGCTGGCCCAGACTGAAATCCTCAGCAGGCTGGTTAAGAAGCTTAACAGTCTCCTCCCTGGCTGAATCTATCTTAAGAATATTCTGATCCGCCATCTTAAGGGCATTGAAAACTGAAGGATTGTCAAGTGTTGTGGCATTTGACAGCACCGCAATCCGTGCATCCGGCGCAAGACGGTCGCGAAGCATGACTGTATCGGCAATGATACCGGCAAAAGAGGGATGCAGGGTGGGTTCACCATTACCGGCAAAGGTTATGGAGTCGGGTTTCTCCCCATTCCTGCTCATCATGAGCAGTTTCTCCCTGAGTTTTTCCCTCACCATCCGGCGCGGGGGAAATCTCTCTTCATAATATTCTTCCTCGCTGGTCCATCCGCACTCGCAGTATATGCAGTTGAAGCTGCACCATTTCCTGTCCCCCGGCAGGAGATTTATGCCAAGTGAAACACCAAGCCTTCTGCTCTTAACCGGCCCGAAAACAATCTCACCAAATAAAAATGTAGCCATTGAAAATCAAATTGCCAGCGAACTTAATGTTTTTTTGTAAAAAAAAGTATCCCGGCCCCAAATATTCCGGTTGGAGTCCCCGCCTCTATGCCTCTAACGTAAAGCAGCCTGCATGACAATAGTCATTGTATGTAGCCTTTTTCAGCGTATTTTTGTATTTATTAAAAACAACAAAAGACCATAAGATGTCCGGAACCATATCACCCGAGCCCTTTATCTGGAAGGACGAGTACAAGGTTGGAGTAAAAGCGATTGATGAACACCGGGAGAAGTTTTTTGAGATCATCAACAAGCTTAAGAAAGTAATCACCGAAAAAGATTGCAA
>SLRB01000167.1 GCA_007131165.1 Bacteroidales bacterium
ATGCTTTTGCGGAGAGAGAGGGATTCGAACCCCCGGTTCCGCGATAGCAGAACAACGGTTTTCGAGACCGCCCCGTTCGACCACTCCGGCATCTCTCCCAAAAACAAAGCAGAAGATATTTTTATCTTCTGCATCCTGGCGGAGAAAGAGGGATTCGAACCCCCGGTTCCGCGATAACGGAACAACGGTTTTCAAGACCGCCGCATTCGACCACTCTGCCATTTCTCCGATGCAAAAGTAAAACTTTTTTTGATAAGTTTGATTTCAATATACTATTTTATTCATTCGATTCACTCAATTCATTCAGTAAATACCGTGAATGTGCAAGTGCCCCGTAACCCCAAATATGTTCTTTAGACCTGAAATAATCATTCTTTATTAACAAAAACCGCCATTTTATCAATATTTAGTGAATTTTTAGCACATGAAATTTGTCATAGTCAATAAATGCAATATATTTGTCTTAAATGAACCTTTTTACAAACAGTTAATATTAACCCTAAAATTGATTACTATGAACAAGGCACAACTAATCGATGCAATTGCAGCTGGTGCTGGATTAACAAAAGCTGACGCAAAAAAAGCACTGGACGCTTTTGTCCAGGCAACAACTGATGCACTGAAAAAAGGTGACCGTGTAGCACTCGTTGGTTTTGGTTCATTCTCTGTGTCAAAGAGGAATGCCAGGACAGGCAGGAACCCCCAGACAGGCAATCCTATTACAATCGGAGCCAAGAAAGTTGTAAAATTTAAAGCTGGTAGTGAACTTAATGACAGTGTTCAGTAAATAATCAGCATAAGTTTAAATCTGAGGGAGCTTTCATGAGCTCCCTTTTTTTATGCTATTTTTGCAGTCTATCAATGGTCGTACTGTTATTGACAGATTTGGGTGTTATACCTGTAAATCATTTGCCGGAATGAGAGATAAAACAACTGAGCTCATTAAATACCTTTCAGGTTTTATAAGTAGGCAAAGGCTCGAAAATTTTGAGAATGTGCTTCAGAACAGGACAAGGTATATCACGGTAGTTTGCGAAAACATCTACCAGGGGCATAATGCCAGTGCCGTATTGAGAACATGTGACTGTTTTGGCATACAGGATGTGCATGTTGTTGAAACAACAAACACTTTTGATGTTAATACTGAAGTTGCACTTGGTGCTTCGAAATGGCTGAATCTTTGCCGGCACGGCCGGTCTGAAAGCGACACAGAAAAAGCCTTTTTTACTTTGCGCGATAGGGGATACAGAATTGTAGCCGCCAGCCCGCATCAGAAGGGTGTTCGCCCTGAGGATTTTGATTTATTGGCGGGGCCTTCTGCCATCGTCTTTGGGACGGAAAAGGAGGGGCTTTCTGCCGCTGCAATAAATAGTGCTGATGAATATATCATGATAGATATGTTTGGATTTACAGAAAGTTTCAATGTTTCGGTATCGGCAGGTATTATCCTTCATACGTTAAGACAAAAGCTGAATAGAAGTAATATCAGGTGGCAACTGGAGGACCGGGAAAAGAGCATGATAAAACTTGAATGGTTGAGAAGATCAATTAAAAGCTCGGATCTTATCGAAAAAGAGTTCTGGTCAAAGCATGTCCCGTAATTTTTTTTTAGATTTAGCTGCTAAATATGACTAATTTTGATTTTTATCTAAAAAAAACGTATTTTTATCATTTAATTTTGATAGTTCATCCATATTTTTCCGGTCATTGAAAAATTCTGGTGGTTAAAAAGTTTACCTGATTATACACTGTTTTTTACAGGTTTCGGATCGCAGTAATGCATCTGTTCATGAATGTACCTTTAACCGGCAATTTTGTAAATACGCGTGTTTGATGAATTGTATTGTAATAGATGATGACAAGCTATCCAGGAAAATAATTGAGGAATTTATCAAGAAAACCGACTTTCTGGATAATATCGCTTCATTTGATAATGCAGTTGATGCAATAAAGCTTTTTAAAGCCGGAAATGAAATCCATTTGATCTTCCTGGATATTGAAATGCCTGAAATGGATGGCATTGAATTTATTAAGACTTTAAATAATCCTCCCCAAATAGTTATTATATCTTCGAAAGAAGATTATGCACTCCAGGCTTTTGAATATGACGTAACCGACTATCTGCTAAAACCTGTAACATATGCCAGGTTTTTCAAGGCTGCCGACAAGGCCTACCGCCAGTTTGTAAAAAGGGCGGTTGTTCCTGAAGGGAAAAATGAAATTTTCATAAAAAAGAATTCGTCGCTGATAAGGTTAAAATACGAAGATATCCTTTGGGTTGAAGCTCTGGAGAATTACGTGATAGTAAATACATTTAACGACAAGTTTACTATTCACTTCACAATGAAATCCATTGAGCAAAAGCTGCCGGCCAATAAGTTTTCACGTGTACATCGATCATATATTGTAAATACAAGCAGCATTAACCTGATAGAAGATAATTCAATTGTCATACCAGTTGAAGGAGGAACAAAAGCAATACCCATCGGTAAATCATATAAGGATAACCTGATGAAAGACTTGAACCTAATGATAAAATAATCCTTCACGGTTTTATGTTATCAACCAGGCAATTATTCTTCAGGCATCTTGCTCCCACATCATATAAACCTGTTGCCCTTGAAATTGATCAGGCAAAAGGATGTTGGCTGTATTCACCCAGCAAGAACAAATATCTCGACCTTATCTCCGGTATATCGGTAAGCAATATCGGCCATAATAAT
The DNA here is from genome assembly GCA_007131165.1 of Bacteroidales bacterium. Lineage (GTDB taxonomy): Bacteria > Bacteroidota > Bacteroidia > Bacteroidales > PUMT01 > PXAP01. The sequence continues at coordinate 2,724 of SLRB01000167.1, forward strand.
ACTGAGGTGATCGAGGCTGTCAAGATGCAGGCCGAAAGACATATGCACCTCATGGTTTACGGCGAATTAATCCAGGCACCTCAGGTATTACTTGCTGACACGCTATGCAATCTGCTGCCCGGAAATCTTAATTCAGTTTATTATACCGGGAGCGGAAGTGAATCTGTTGAGGGAGCACTTAAACTTGCCAGGAGACATACCGGCAGGCATGAGATAATCGCTTTCAGGAATGCATATCATGGAAGTACCATGGGAGCCCTCACCGTTACCGGCAATGAGGAATACAAAAGAGCTTTCAGACCTCTTGTGCCTTCAGTAACCCATCTCGACTTTAATTGTCCTGACAGTCTTGACATGATCACTAACAAGACTGCATGTGTAATTGTCGAGCCAGTTCAGGGTGAAGCAGGGATTATATTACCTGTGAATAATTTTCTTGATAAACTAAGGGAGCGCTGCAATGAAAACGGTACTTTACTAATATTTGACGAGATACAGACCGGATTTGGCCGTACCGGACAACTGTTTGCGCTTGAAAAATACAATGTTGCACCTGACATTGTGCTGTTCGCTAAAGGATTTGGGGGTGGAATGCCTCTTGGTGCATTTGTTTCATCAAAGGATATAATGAAATCATTCTGCAGCAAGCCTGATCTTGGACATATTACAACCTTTGGCGGACATCCGGTCTCATGTGCTGCTGCTCTTGCATCATTGAATTACATTGTAAATAACGATTTGTGCGTTAATGTATTGCAAGCCGGGACCCTGTTCAAGGAAATGCTCAATCATGACAGGATACTGGAGGTACGAGGTGATGGTCTATTGCTTGCAATTGAATTTGAAAATGAAAACCAGGTAAAGAAAGTTGTTGATAAATGTATTTTAAATGGTGTGCTAACGGATTGGTTCCTGTTTAATGACAGATCCATCAGGGTTTGTCCGCCCCTTATAATATCCAGGCAGGAGATTGAATTTGCATGTTCGGTATTGCTGGATGCGATAGACGATTTATAGATGTAAATCCAGAAGCTATTTGGCTATCAAAAGAGCTCCGAAAACCATTCCAAAGGCAGTCATCCTGTACGGATCTGAAGTAATTGAACACCCTCCGGTATTGCAACCAATAAAATAATACCATCCAAACCCCAGTATGCCGCCAACCAGTAACCCCAAAAATAATCTTACCGTAAAAATTTTCTGTATCCGTGACTTTATTCCCATTGCTATCAGAATTGAATTTTATTTTTCCCGGTTATTAATCAATAAGTATAAATAGAATAATTTATTTTATTTGTATTTGTTTAATTTTGGCAAAAATTATTTTATGTATCTGCAAAAATAATAAATTGCATTGATATATGTGTATAAATTGATTTGTATTTTTTATATGGCATCTTTTCTTCGAACAGTATTTCTTCTGCTTGCTTTATCTTTTTCGGTTAATGAAACCAGGCCGGCCAATATTGAGCCAGTGGCAGCCGAAGATTCCCTTAAGGTTTTGTTTACAAAACTG
>SLRB01000030.1 GCA_007131165.1 Bacteroidales bacterium
GAGACCGCCCGTACCTATATAAACATGATACGCGAGCGTGCCGGCAACGAGGTCGTTATGGGCCGTGTGCTTATTACCGAGCTTTCTGCCGAAGTATATCCGTGGGGTGCCGGTACCGATGAAGGTGATTACATGAGTGGTGGTGACGTGGACTGGGATCAGCCCGCTGCCAACTATAATGTCGGACTCTACCCTGCGTTTGCCGACCAGGCTGAGGCTATGAGGGCCGTGCAGTGGGAGCTTCGCCTTGAGTTTGCTACCGAAGGACAGCGCTTCTTTGACCTGAGGCGGTGGGATAACCTGCCGGCAGGTATTAACTCTGTGCCGATGGCTGAGACTCTAAACAACTTTGCAAGGGCCGATGAGGAGATCAGGACCTTCATGAGGGGTGCTACATTTACAGACAGGGACAGGTACCAGCCGATCCCCCAGGCCCAGATCGACCTGCAGCCAGGCGTACTGCAACAGAATCCTGGTTATTAAGTTTTTGTAATATAAAGCAACAGAAAAAAGCATCCTTCGGGATGCTTTTTTTTATGGGTGTGCTGTGCATGTTCTATAGCTTCAGGGAGCAAGTCCGGATCGGCTCAAATAGCTTCGCCGTTCTCACCGGCCTTGCTGGCAGTACCACGGCCTTCCGGGCCGGGAACATCAAATACCATTTCGTGCTGAAGTACCTTTTTCCGGTGGTAGTTTAGCTGCCCGGTTTTTCCGAAAGTTAAACCTGCCGCCTGATTACCGCTTGTTCAGGTCCGCTTAAACATGCAGGACTTAATAATGCAAATACCGGCAGGCCCGGGCCTGATAAAAAAAACCCGGCACCAACGGTTCCGGGTTTATGAGTAACTTACTGTTATCTTTTATTTCTGATGCAGCAGGACAGGTCTACCAGATCTCGAACTCACCTTTTGCCAGCAGGTTGCCCTGGCTGTCGAGCCATTCTATTTCAAAATCGCCGCAGAGGTTAATAAACAGCTGCTCCATTATGATGGTCTGACCCGGGTCCAGCTCATGCACCTTGCTTTCTATGAATATCCTCTGCCCATCCTGGTAACCATAGAAATTGCCCGTTACCTTTGTGTCGTCGAAGCGCGGACTAAGCAGGAGCTGAGCCCAGACATTGGTGCCCTGGATAAATACATTGTCTTCGCCTACGCAGGGGTTTTGGGGACTGATATCGGCGCAGAACCTTGCCGTTGCCAGCGGTTCCTCCTTACACCCGGTAAAAACGGCTGATGCCAGAGCAAGTAATAAGAACAATTTTTTCATTTTTTTCGTAGTTTTTAGTATACTTTAGGTTTACTGCAAAGATAGTTTTTCAACCGGGAATTTCACTGAGTATTGTTTAATTAAAACACAAATCCGGATGCTATATGAGTTATGACTATTAACGTACTTTGATTGGATAATATTTTTTGTATTATTGCCAGTTTATTTTCTCAATCTGACTATATGCATCTCCGTTCTATTGCAATTGTATCTTTTGTGTTGCTCAAGGCTTTATTGCCTGCCTGTTCCAAGCCATATGAAAATGGCCCGGCCATTCCTCATGAACCAATTTATTATGAGTATGACCTGGAAAATCTCGTATTTCATACCGGCTTTTCACAATCAGAGGCAAGGGGTGTTCTGGAAAACAGCTATATTATAGAGGCAAGCGGACTGGCGGTGAGTCGAAGTAACCCCTCATTAATTTGGGTGCACAACGATAGCGGCGATTTTAACCGGCTTTTCGTGGTTGGTGAAAATGCCGGAGATTATGGCGAATTTATAATCAGGGGTGCCTTTAACAGAGACTGGGAGGATATGGCTGCAGGGCCGGGACCGGTTGAGGGCATAACTTATCTCTATATTGGTGAGATTGGCGACAATCATGCACAATATGAAATAATGTCCATCTACAGGGTGCCGGAGCCTGATATAAGTGAACTCGACTCGGTGGCTTATGAGCCTGTTGACGGTTCTGAAAGGATTGATTTTGTTTACCCGGACGGACAGTCGCGTGATGCGGAAACGCTGATGATAGATCCATGGACAAGGGATATCTACATAGTAACCAAGAGAGATGAACGGTCGATTATATATGCAGCCCCTTATCCACAGGAAACAGGCAGGGTTATAACACTGGAAAAAATCGGTTACTTCCCTTTCAACAGGGCGCTTGCAGGGGATATATCGGCCAGCGGCACTGAGATAGCTGTAAAGACCGACGACAGGATCTATTACTGGGAAAGAGGTCTGGATGAACCGGTTTACAAGGCCCTGATGCGCCAGCCGCTGTTGCTGCCATATACAATAGAGCCGCAGGGGGAGGCCTTCGGCTGGATGCCTGACGGCAGCGGGTACTACACACTGAGCGAGAAGGCTGATGGTATAGAACCGGTGCTGTATTATTACAGCCGGAAATAAATGCCATGCCTGGGACTTTTAATTAGTTTGTGGATTGCCGGCCCGTATCGGTTGTAAACTTTGCATACGATTGAATTGGTTTAGTCAGGGAATACACAAACTCAGGAAAGCTCCTAAAACCTGCTGGTGAAACGGATCTCAATTCCTGTGAAGTCAAGTATTTCGTAGCAAATACCTGAATGGCATGCCGGTCCCCCTCTCCGTTGTCCCCCAAATACACGCAGGTTGTGATTGCTGCCTGTCCTGTACCCGATAGTTGCACCTGTCCACCACCTGTATGACCTTTCAATTTTCCCGCTGTCACCATCAAGCTCATCAAGCATGAAAGGGTCGTTGCTTATCTCGGTTACAAGCGAGAGGCTTAATCCCGGCCTGGTATTGATACCCGGGCTGAAAAGCAGGTTTATTACCTTTACATCATCTCTTTCGAAACGCTGTGCCTCAAAATCGGTGTTGAACACGATTGTTGGTCCGATGCGCCAGCCAGCCCCTCCACCCCACGTGAACCTGTTGCTCTCAAGCTTAAGGGGATCCTGTGCAAGGTCGGCAAAGAATCTGAAATCATGCCCGGTGCCCAGTGTGCCGTCATACCCGGCAAAATACTCCCTGAAGACAAAACGCTTTCCGAAGTCATTCACGGCAAGGGTGTGATTGAACGTTATTACCGAGGCATCGGGCAGCATCCGGTATGCCTCTGCCTGGTAGCCCGTTTCGTTCAATGCCTGGGAGACATGGGTGCTCCTGTTCAGAAGCCTGTAACTATGCTCTTTTACCAGGGCGGGCGGCTCGTTAAATCCTGCACCCAGCTCAAAATCTTTATAGTATTTGTATTCGATGCTGATCCCTGCCATACCGGCAGTGATGTTTACCCCGGCATACAGAGCCAGCGGCCTGGCTTCAGAAGCCCCGGGAGGCAGACGGCTGCCTATCTCCCCGGCTGCTTCGGTATACCAGGAGATGTAACTGCCCAGGCTGCCTGAAAGATTAGCAGAGCCATACCATGAAGTTCCCCGGCTGTTGTCAAGCATCATAATTGCTGCCCCTGCCGATTGCCTGCCGAATGAATATCCTGCCTGGATCGCAGCAACATCATCGGGCCTGCGGCACGGGATATCCATACCCGGTGGGAAGGCATTGTTCAGGGGTTTCCCGTAAAGCGCCCCGGTAGTGAAGTTGTTCCTGCTGTAACGTACTGAGGCACCAGATATATCCCTGTGAAAATAGTGCTGTGCCCTGTAGCTTTTATCTTCAAGCAGTGCCCCGTGAATTTCGTACGATCGCAGCAGCAGTCCACGTCCCAGTGTCTCATAGAAATTCCCCAGTTTCACTTCCAGTGGGCCTGAGGCGTACTGCAGCCTGAGCTGGGCAATGCTCGTAAAATTCCTTTCGCCGTATGGGGTGTAAAATTGCTCAATTGTCAGTCCCGCCCTGAAGCTCCGGAGGTCGTAACCTCCAAGGAACCTGTTGTAAAGAGCAGAAAATTCAGCCTCACCCTCACCTGGCATTTTCCCGTACTGGTAGGAAATAAGGTTATTACCCCCGAACTGCGCAGTGAGCTTTAATAGATTAAATAGCAGTAATGAGATAACAAGCAGCCGGGTCATGATTTTGGCCTGTGTTAACGGGACAGGTACTTATCTATCTTTTCTTTTATCAACTCTTCATCGCCGGGAACGAAACCCTCATGGATCCAGAGTACTTCGCCTCTGCTTCCTGCAAGAACCAGAGTTGGGAAGGCTGAAAGGTTAAGTCTCTTCATTACTGTGGCATCCATATCTCTCAGCACGGGATATTGTATCTGAAGCGACCTGCTGAGTGGAATCACTTTTGATGCAGAGCGGGGTCCGTCGCAATTAATACCTATTATGCCGACCCCTTTGTCGGTGTAAATATCGTATATCATATTGAGCTCAGGTATAGCACGCAGGCAGGGGCGGCACCAGGTAGCCCAGAAGTCGACTATGGTCAGGTTCTCACCTTTGAGCTCGCTAAAGGTGCGCTCTTTGTTGTCGAGGTCCCTCAGCCTGAAATCCACCTGTTGCTGCCCCCATCCTGCAAAGGTTATGGCCAGCAACAATATTACAGTCGTATAGCGCATAAATTTCTAATTGTCGAGTAATATACTGACTTTCTCATGTACCGTTTCAAGGTCGCAGCCTGCTGCAATGTTGCTCTTGTGGTGTATATACCCTGCCCGGTCAACTATTATGAGCCGGTCGATCGTAGTTTCATAGGCATTGGCAGCAAACGCGCCGTTCATGAGTAAGGGGAAGGTGGCCCCCGTGAGCGACCTGAAAGAATTTAGTGCCGCCCGGTTTCCATTTGAGGCCTCGATGCCGATGACCGCGTAATCATTACGCGCCTCCCAGGGCATATGGAGTTTTGCCTCAATGTTTACTGCAGCTGTCCTGCACGGTGCACAGGCGTGCCCGAAGAAGAAAAGGACAACTACCTTGTTCTCCATCTCATCGAGAGATATCGTGTCGTTGCCGGTTGTAGCCAGCTTGAAGTATGGAGCCTTGACAGGCACCTCCGGTTCGTCATTCCCGGGATTTATCCAGTAACCATCATCATCGCAGGCAGTTGTAAGCAAAAGCATGAAAACTGCCAGGGCGCCGGCCACTAATGATCCCGCAAATCTTCTGTTAATTAATTTCATATCACCTATCTTTATATGCAGATATGTGGGTTGTAAAAATAGGTTTTTTCCAGGTTATTATTATCAAAAATCAGAGCTTATAAGGTTAAAAATATTTAATCTTAAAAACATTCTTAATAGTGTTGCCGGAAGCAACGGAAAAAACCGGTTGGACTGCCGGCCATTGTCATGACTGATCTCATCGTCCAGGTATAATTCCGGGTAGGCCGGCCGGAATGTTAAACCCGGCATAGCAGCAGTAAATGAACCCTCTGAGTGAATCCTCCAAGTATGGAAGAAGACATGGTTGACTATTTCAGAACCTGCTGATCAGTCCCATATGTACCCTTGAAGACCTGAAAGATATGGGGTTCCCGAATTCCCTGCCAACTGCATAGCTCATTGTGAACTGTCCCGCGCGAGTATCCAGGGTCAGTCCGGCACCAAACCCGAAAGGTGTATCGGTCGTTATGCCTGTTGGTTTTCTTGCACGGTAGGCCATACCGTCAAAAAACAGGAATATATTGCCCGCGGCGTCAAACAGGTACCTGTATTCAACCCGCTGGATGGAATAGGCCGACGCGGCGATGCTCCTTTCGTCAAAACCTCTGATGGTATGAATACCTCCCAGCAGGTAAAGTTCGCCAGCATAAAAGTGATCCTTTTCCTTATCCTGCCCGATATTGAGTTTTTTGGCCGAAATGTTTGCCAGCATAACTGTGCTGGCCGGCGATACCGGTATGAACCACCTTATCTCGCCCGAACCTTCGGAAAACCAGGTTTTACCTTGGAGGATGCTGTTGCCCGGGGATGATGGAACCGCTAATTCCTCCGGGGGAGTAACAGTTTTGCTGCCGGCTCCCAGTAAACCGCGTATGCTCCAGCCCCGGTAAGGGTTAACGGGATTGTCTATCCTGCCGTACCGGTAGGCGAGGCCCATCATACGGCTGTTTACCGCCGCTGCCGGCACAACACCAGGAAGCCGGCTGCCACCTTCAATAACCGATACCGATGTTGTCTTGCCTGTTACCGAGACGACTCCCCTGCCGGGAATGGTAAGAGGTATTCCTGCTTCTGCCTCCACCCTGAGGTATGCACTGTCCTGCCTGAACATATGAAGGTTGATGTCTGCACCGAACGCCCTGCCGAACAGGTATGGCTGGCCGAGCTCTATATCCAGCTGCTGCACCCGGTTGCCCGGGCTCTGCCAGTGGAACCCTATCTGTTCCATTCGCCCGAACATGTTTGCCAGCTCAAGGTGAACCTCTCCCGCGAGCCTTATGCCTCCGCTGCCGGAGGGGATCATCCCTATAATCCCGCTGAACATTCCCGATTGACGATGGTCGATATAGAGGTAAAGATCTGCCGCATCTCTCATGAACTCGATCTCAGGCTCCCTGATCTCCCCCAGGAACCCGGTCTCCCTTATCAGCTGTCCGCTCTGCCTGAACCTCTTCTCGCTGTAGGGATCTCCGGGACGGATGCCGGTGAGCCTGTACAGGTACCTTCTATGCACTCCCGGATCGCCGTAAATATGCACGCTGTCAATACGGTAGAACCCGTTTCTCTCCACCCTGAGTCCGCCCCGTATGGTATCGTGATCTATACCTGTGGCCTCAAGCGATACAGATGCAAAAGGGTAGCCGTTGTTTTCGTAATGGCTGAGTATCCTGTCCTGCAGCGACCTGAATTCGGATATATTTACAGGTCCTCTCTCATATCTCCGCCACCTGATATTGAGATTGCGAAGTTCTTCGCAAACGTCATGGTCAATGGAGATATCCACCATTTCATACCGAAGTCCTGTATGTATATAGGCAGCAGCCCGGCCGGAAGTATATACGAGGCTGTCGACCGATGCCTCCAGGTAGGCCATCGAATGGAGGGATGAGATGAGACCGGCAAGGTATCTTTCCATGCTGAGGGTATCACTGAACTCAAGGGCAATACCGTTTTCGTTTATTTCCCTTCCGGGGATGTCAACGTCAAGGCCTCTTATGTCAACTGAAATTTGTCCCCGCAATGATGATAATGACGGGACCAGGAGAATAAGGATGAATAAGCGTGATAAGGCCACCTTGAAAGCTTTTACACATAACGCCCGGCAGGCCGGAAAAAGTATCTGTCAGGGCCGTCTTGCATCAAACATGCCTGCCCGCTGATTATTGCACAGGGAACCGATAAAAGTATTAATTTTGTTATCAGGTGGGAAATCCTCATCTGGTATAGACAGATCAAAGTATAGAGTCTGGCATGAGGTTTCAAAGGATTGAAAATATTATGTTTTTCGAACCATGACTAAGTCACATGACTGATAAATAACCGGCATATTATATTATATGAGTTAAAGCGCAGCGGTTCCGGCTGTAAACACAAATTCCGGTTATTATTTAACCAAAGTTTCATTTTTTGCAGGAAAAATGTAAATTATTTCTGAAAATATTATGGACAAAGAAAGGATAAATGAGCTGAACAGTCAGTGCAGGGGCAGGGGCGCCATGGAGGTTACCGCCTTTGCAATTGAGAGTTTCAGGGGCAGAATTGCTCTCGCAAGCAGCCTCGGGGCAGAGGACCAGGTGCTGACGCACCTTGTGTGCAGCATAGACCCGTCGGTCAGGATCTTCACCCTCGATACCGGCAGGATGTTTGCCGAAAGCTACGAACTGCTTGAACGCACCAACCGGCATTACGGAATTAACATAGAGGTCTTCTTTCCCGATTACCTGCAGGTGGAAAAGATGGTATCTGAAAAGGGTATCAACCTCTTTTACGAAAGTGTTGAAAACAGGAAGCTCTGCTGTGGGATAAGGAAGGTGGAGCCGCTGAAAAGGGCATTTTCAGAAGCAGATGCATGGATCTGCGGGCTCCGCCGGGAGCAGTCCGTTACCCGCTTCGGCGTTGAATTTGCAGAGTGGGATGAAGGTAACAAAATGGTTAAGTTCAACCCCCTTGCAGAATGGACGGAAAAGCAATTATGGGACTACATTAAGGAGAATAGCATCCCCTACCATGCCCTGCATGATAAAGGCTTTCCCAGCATCGGCTGCCAGCCCTGCACCCGCGCCGTAAAACCCGGCGAAGATGTGAGGGCAGGCAGATGGTGGTGGGAGGAACCCGAAAAAAAGGAGTGCGGGCTTCACAACAGGCCCTCATCAGGCCGTTGATCGTTCCCGCTGGCTGAAACCTGCCGGAGCCCTGAAAGCCAGGCTGGTAAAGTGATGATGATCACGTTTCTGCAGGATGAGTGCTGGCTATAACCTGCCGGCCATTAATATCTGTGCCGGGATGATGGTTGTGAGTTGATTATATTTTCGCCCGGTCAAGTGTCTATTACCGGCAGAATTGCGGATTATGAGCCGGGCAGGTGGATATTGCCGGCAGAACGGCTGATTTTGAGCCGGGCAGGTGGATATTGCCGGCAGAACGCCTGATTTTGAGCCGGACAGGTGAATATTGCCGGCAGAATTGCGGATTATGATCCGGTTATCTATAGAGCTGGATTTTAGTCTATTATCCCTGAACCTATGACCTCCTCGCCGAGATACCATGCGGCGAACTGGCCCGCGGCAATACCCCGCTGCTCACTGTCAAACACTATATACATGCCATTGTTTTTCATATGGAGAGTTGCTTTCTGCAGTGGCTGCCTGTAGCGAATCCTCACCATGAATCCGGCCGTTTCGCCGGGTTTCATCTTCATATCCTCCCTGATCCAGTGGATGTCGTCAGACCGCACGAACAGTCCCCGCCGGTTCAGCCCTTTATGCGAGTGCCCCTCGCCGGTATACACGATGTTTTTTTCTATATCGGTGGCTATCACGAACAGCGGCTCCTTTTTGCCGCCCACGTTGAGCCCCTTTCTCTGTCCCACCGTGAAGAACCATGCTCCGTTGTGTGACCCGGTCCTGATGCCGTCGTCAGGCAGGTAGGTAAACGGGCGGCAGATCCTTTCAAGGGTTTCAGTATTCAGTGCGTCACTGCTCTCTTCGTGGCGGACTGATTTGCCGGGTAATTCTGCATCGCTGCCTTGCTGCTGGCGGACTGATTTGCCGGGCAATTCTGCGTTACTCTCTTTTTCCTGCCCGGCTGTTTTGCCGGCCGGCCCTGTGGTTTTATCTTCGTCGCGGACTGAATTTCCGGGCACTGATTGGCCGCTGCCGGATTGCTCCAGGTGCCTGTAGAACCCCCTGGGTATCTCGATGATGTCTCCCTTCCGGGGCTGAAGCTTTTGCTGCAGGAACAGTGGCAGGTCAACCTTGCCGACAAAGCAGATTCCCTGTGAATCTTTTTTATCAGCCGTTGGCAGGTTTAACCCCGATGCAATTATACGTACCTCCTCCTTGGTGAGGCTGCCCAGCGGGAACAGTGCTTTTTCAAGCTGCTTCTGTGAAAGCTGGCACAGGAAATAGCTCTGGTCTTTGTTCCTGTCAGCCCCGGCCAGCAGCCTGTATATCTTCCTTCCATCTTCAGAGGTTTCCTCCTTCCGGCAGTAGTGGCCTGTGGCAACCATATCTGCTCCCAGCTTCATGGCCTCGTCTATGAACAGGTCGAACTTGATCTCGCGGTTGCACAGTACGTCGGGGTTGGGAGTGCGCCCCCTCTCATATTCGGCGAACATGTAATTTACCACCCTCTCGCGGTATGGTTTGCTGAGGTCGGTCTTGTGGAAGGGTATGCCCAGCTTTTCGGCAACCAGCGATGCGAATATCAGGTCGTCATGCCAGGGGCAGTCCCCCGAAAGGGTACCCCCGGTATCGTGCCAGTTGATCATAAAAAGAGCACTGACGTTATAGCCCTGCTCTTTGAGCAGGTATGCCGCCACACTGGAATCTACGCCTCCCGACAATCCTACAACAACTTTCAATGGCATAATCAGTTATTTGTTTGCTCACTATTGGGTATTGCCCGCGTGACGACACTGACGCTGGTCACTTTACCGCCGCTTCTTCCGGCTATCTTCAACTACCTGTTGCCTGCCGGTACTTTCAGGTTTTTGCCCCGGGCTTCTTTTTCGGGCCTGCTGCTGCCGGCATTGTTCCCGGCCTCTTTCTGGGGCGCCTCACGCCGTAGCTGCCCTTGATTATCTTACCCCTGCGGGTCTTTCTGTCTCCTTTTCCCATGTTATACAAAAATTATTATTAATGTATCAAGTACTCCGGTTACAAAAAATGGATATGCAAAATTAATAAAAAGAGATGAGAGAAACTCAAAATTGCCGGGCGATATAAGGTAAGGCCCGGAAACAGGCACCGGGACAGGCCTTCGGGGTGGAGATTTTCTCAAATGCCTTTCGGGCAAAGCCCCGCCGGGATATTACCGCGACCTGAGGATGCGGTTTTCACAGATCAGCTAAAGCCTTGTTTCCATGCCGAGCTCACCCGCAATTTTATTGAGCTCATCCCTCACCGAAGGTAAAAGCTCTATGCCCCGTTCCCTGTTCTGCTGCTCCTGCTCCCTTTCGACATCGCCGGGGATGAGCACTGAAGGTTTTCCATCGGCGCTTTTAGCGTTCCTGAATGTAAGGATCCATCTATCCATTGCCTCCATGAACTCTCCGGGATCCCTGAATGCATCGATCCGCATGGCACCGAAGAAGTGGCCTGTACCCTTGCCGTTGCCCTCCCCCGGAAGGGGAAGATAGGCTACTGAAGGGGGGACAAACGGGCCGAAGCCGGCTCCCGACAGGAGTGCAGAGAGTATGTCGACCGTGGCGCCGAGGCAGTAACCCTTGTGGCTGCCATGTTCGCGGTCGCCTCCCAGCGGCAGCATGGCTCCTCCCTTGCGCAGTATGTCGGGGTCGTCGGTGGGGCGGCCGCTGCTGTCCTGTACATACCCGTAAAGTGTCTTCTCGCCTTTTTTGACCGCCACCTCCAGCTTGCCCCTGGCGATGGGGGTTGTGGCGAAGTCAGCCACAAAGGGCGGCTCTTTGCCGGCAGGTACCGCTACTGCAACCGGGTTGGTGCCCAGCAGCCGCGACACCGAGAAGGTGGGCGCCACCAGGGGGTTGGCATTGGTGAGGCAAATCCCGATCATGCCGTGCCGGAGGGCCATCATGGCATAATAGCCGGCGATGCCGAAATGGTTTGAATTCCTGCAGGCTACCCATCCTGTTCCAGCATCCGCTGCCTTCCTGATTGCCGTTTCCATGCTGAAGGCTGCTGCCAGCATGCCCGGGGCATTATCGCCGTCAACCACGGCGGTTGAAACTGTTTCGCGGGTTATGGAGAGTCGTGGACTGGTATTGAGGCGCCCCGCTTTCCAGAGGTTGTAGTGGTCGGCCACCCGTAACAGTCCGTGAGACCCTATCCCCCTCAACTCGGCGGCAACGAACACATCGGCAATGATTTCTGCATCACGGGCGCTGCAGCCTATGGTTGTAAAGAATGTTCTGGTAAATTCGTGAAGCGTATCGTGTGAGTGGTACATGGAGGTTTTTTGTGCTAATTTAAAAACTTTTGGTACGCTGTGGCTAATATTTTCTGTTAAATGTTGGAGAAGACAAAATAATAAGGGCTCGAGGTGAGTTTAATAAATCGTTATATTTGCTGTTTCTGTCAATGGTTTTGAAAAAGCTGCTTGTTATATCGCTTCTCGTTTTGCCGCTTACGGCAGGTGCCCAGCGGGTCATTATACGCAACCTTACGGAGTATGACCACAGGGCAGTGCGCTTTGGCTTCACCCTGGGGCTGAACACCATGGATTTCAGGATCAGGGCGTCTGAATATGCGGTAAATGAGGGTTTCTATCCAGAGGTAAGCACCCTCACACCGGGATTCAATATTAATATAGTTTCAAACTTCAGGCTTGGTAACCATTTTGACTTCAGGATGCTGCCCGGGGTAGCTTTCGGTCAGAGAAGAATTGACTATTATGTAGTTGAAGGCGACCGTCTTCCCGGGCAAAGAGGGTGGGACAGCAGAAACGAACCACAGCTTGTCAGCTCCCAGGATATGGAATCTTCTTTTATAGAGTTCCCTTTCATCTTAAAGTACAAATCGGTACGCATCAACAATTACCGCCCCTATATCATTGGAGGTACAAGCTTAAGATACGACCTTGCCAGGAATTTCAGCGAGGAGGACGAGATATTCCTGAGTCTCCGGCCTTTTGATTTTTACCTGGAAACAGGCTTTGGCATTGATTTTTATCTGCCCTATTTCAAGTTCTCGACAGAGCTTAAATTTGCAATGGGATTCATGCACATGCTCCAGGACCGCTCCAACAGCCGCCCCCGCTATCAGGAATCGATAGAGAGGCTGCAGTCAAATCTTTTTATAGTATCATTCCACTTCGAATAAGCCTGCCGTTTTTCTCCCCGTTTTTTACCACTTAGTATGGCCGGTAACCGGAATTCAGTGTTTTATATGCCTTTCCGCTGCATATAATTAGTCTAAATAAACCAAAAAGAGGATTTCCCATACCATCATATATACTATTTGTCTTAAAAATTATGCCGTTTACCCATGTAATCGAGCTTTTTATCAAAAGTCCCGGTAAACCTGCCCTCCAGATAGTTAATTTCCCTTAAATTCGTAAAGGCTAATCAAGGCATTACAAGGCCTGCGGCACATTATAATTATGGCGCTGCCGGATTGCAAGTTTAACAGTAACATTTGATGGATTGAAATTTACGGTATTAACCCGCTTTTTTACTAACGTTAGCTTCCATAACATGGAAGATACAGGACTAATTCCTGTACCTGTCTATTCTGGCAGGTTCACGGTTCCATAACCGATAACATCCTTTAACCGCCAGTGGTGCCTGAGCTTTGGGCTTCAGGTTTTTTAGCGCGGTTAAGTGGTTATTTAACACGGCATTATTAATGCTTAATATACCAAATAATCAATACTTTTTGTTTAACCAAAATTAATTTAGTTATGAAAAAAATCAGATTTATTATTGCCGCGGCTGTGATGGCCGGACTATTCTTCACTACCGGATGCGTTGACAACGAAGAATCCGACAGCGTAAGGCAATTGCGCCAGGCCCAGACGGCCCTGATCCAGGCCCGGGCAGATGCTATTACCATGACAGCCGAAGCAGAGGCTGCATGGCAAATGGCAAGGGCTGCATATGAGGAAGCAAGGGCAAGGATGCAGGAGATTCAGAATGACTACAATGAGGCGATGAATGAGATCTGGATCCAGGAATCGCTGGCTCAGCTGGAAGTTGCCCTGGTGACCGCTGAAAGGCAATTGGCAGAAGCTGAAAGGCAGCTGCACCAGGCTCTTATTGCCCTTGAAAAGGAGGTGGCTGATTCAGGCACAGAGATGGCCAAGCACTATCTGCAAAAGTACACCACCGCAATGAACCAGGTGCTCAACAAGAGGCTTGCTGTTATCAACAAGATGGACGAGGTTGAAAAGGCCAAGCTTAATATCAACGCCCAGGCAGGTCCCTTCAAGCTTGTGGAGCTCCACCTGAAAGAGAAGGAGCGTCTTGAAAAAGAGCTTGAGCTGACTAAAGAGTACCAGGAGCTTTATATAGCCGCTGTCGCTGATCCTGATGATATAGCTGAACTTCTCCTTGCTGCAGAGGGAGTGGCCGCAGAACTTGAAGCTGAGAAAATGGAAAAGGAGAGGGAAAGGAACAAGCTCTTTAAGGAAATTTTCGGAACAAACGGCCTTGGCGACCAGGACGGACTGAGGTATGATTATGATCAGGCGAGACTTTACTATACCACTACTCTGCCCGGTGAAATCGCAACCCTTGAGGGGATGATCGAAGCATGGGAAAGCAGCCCTGCTCTTACCAGTGTAGGAACCATTGACCGTCTTGACGAGGGGCTTGACATCAATGATGTGTACTGGAGCCGTAAGTTCTATGAAGACGGGCTGGGTGCTATTGAAGATCTTATTGAAGCTGCCGAAGAGAGGGAGGAAGAAGATGGTGAACCGGGAGAGGCTGCTGCACAGGATGCACTCAATGATGCTGCGGATGCATATAACCAGCATTTTGCAAATCATTTTAACACACGCGGCATAGGGGCCGACTGGCACGTGACTTCGCCAGGTGGACCTATAGGATTTGTCGGACCGGCTGATTTTGGCGATATTCTTGATATGGACTGGGATGCACTGGAAGAAGTGGTTGTAGAGGAGTGGACCATTGTGGGTGATGCTATCGAAGAGCTGCATGAGCCTGAGCTTGAGAGTCTTCAGGATGAAGTTGAGCCGGCCCTGGCTGCTGTCAAGGATACATATGATGCATATCAGGAGGCCCTGGATGCCCATAATGAGCTGGCTGATGAAATAGCCATGCTGAATATCCATATCAATTACAATCAGGATTTTATAAATGATCTGATAAGTGACTGGAATGATATTGTAACCGGTCTGGAGAATCTTGAAGATGCAATAATTGGAATTGAAGGCGATCTTGCAGAACTGGATATCAAGTATGCCACATGGGAGAGCTACCTGGCCTACCTGGAGGCACAGCTTGAGCAACTTCTGGCTGAGCATGATGCCCTGCTTGAAGAGGCTGATTACTGGAAAACATTGCTCGATGGAGAATTGGGTGAATAGTTATAGGATTGAGTTCCTTGAGGCCGGGGGCTTTGCTGCCCCGGCCGTTGAAAAAAATGTTTAATCCTATAAAACCTGATTCTTATGAAAAAAACAATAATGATGATAGGGGCCCTGGTGCTGCTGGGCTGCTTCCTTACGAAGGAAGCGGCTGCCCAGGAGGGCATGGGTCCGCAGGGAGGTGATTTGTCGTTTTCGCTGATACTCGGGAAGACCCAGATGTTACCGAGCGGGTTCCTGTCACTTGGTGAAGTTGACCAGGCGCCCTACACAACAAATGAGAATGATCTGAATAATCCCTACATCAATCCGCCGAGTATCAATTTTTACACCGGGAACACCCTGACAAGTATGGTGGGGGTAGAGATCAAATACTTCTTTTCACCTGAACTGGCAGTTCGTTTCAGCGGCAGCGGTTCGATAAACAGTTCTCCCGCCCTTGATGCGGTGCCTTCGGTAATAGTTGATAACCATGCGATCCTTCCCGGACACAGGATGACCACCGGCAGGACCATGGGGCAGTATTTCGCCAACCTTGGTGTTGACTACTATTTCTCGACCGGGCGTGAGAGGGTGCATCCCTACGCGGGGGTGCAATTCAATGGCGCTTACGGACTGATGGAGGTATTTGACGGGTACCGGGGTCTGAACTTGAATGAAGAGCCACATACGATCTGGGATGTCCGTCGCGGCGAAGTGTGGGGCCTCGGGGGCAGCCTTGTTGGCGGTGTTGATTATTTTCTTGCCGAGGGTTTCTTCTTCGGTTTTGAGATC
>SLRB01000331.1 GCA_007131165.1 Bacteroidales bacterium
GCTGCCCGGGCATCACATGCCGGCGGTACTCCTTATCCTGCTCCATGAAAAGCCTTTCGGAGATAAGGGATATCACCCTGACCTTAAGGCCTTTTTTCTCCTGGAGAAGTCCGGCACCTCCCATCAGGGTGGAGACTTCCGAGCCGCTCCCTACAAGGATAATATCGGGAGTTCCGCCATCATCCTGTACAATATATGCCCCTTTTGAAGCTGCGAGTGCTTCTGTTAATCTTCCTTCTTCTCCAATCGCAGGTATGTCGGTTATGTTCTGCCTTGACAGGATAAGCGCGGTGGGTGTTTTGGTGTTCTCCATCGCCATTTTCCAGGCAACGGTCGTTTCTGCGGCATCGGCGGGCCTCAGAACGAGCATCGAGGGCCTTCCGGAATGGTTTTTCAGCTCCTCCATCAGCCTGATCTGTGCCTCGTGTTCAACCGGCTGGTGTGTCGGACCGTCCTCGCCAACCCTGAAGGCATCGTGGGTCCAGATGTATTTTACCGGAAGCTCCATGAGAGCGGCAAGCCGCACGGCCGGTTTCATATAATCTGAGAATACAAAGAAGGTTCCGACTGCAGGGATCACGCCCCCGTGGAGGGCCATACCTGTGGCGATAGCTGCCATAGTCAGCTCCGATACTCCTGCATGCAGGAATGCACCTGTAAAGTCGCCTTTAATAAATGGTTTTGAGGCTTTGAGAAAGCCGTCGGTCTTGTCGCTGTTGGCAAGGTCGGCCGAGGCTACAATAAGGTTTTCAACATTGGCGGCAAAATGCTCCAGCACAGCACCCGAGGCGGCTCTTGAAGATATCCCCGGTTTTTGCTGTATATCCGGGTAACTTACCTCCGGCATGATGCCCGAAACAAATTGTTCCAGCTTCTTTGCCAGTACCGGGTTTTGCTTTTCCCATCTCTGCTGTTCCTTTTTCCGGAGTTGCGCCTCAGCCCTTTTCTGGTCCATCATGCGGTTGTAATTCTCTTTGACGTCATCAAAAATGATGAAGGGATTTCCGGAGTCGCCTCCAAGGTTTTTGATGGTTCTGTCAAAGTCTGCCCCCGCTGCCGATAATGGCTGGCCATGGGTTGAGGGCTTCCCCTCAAAGGATGAGCCGTTGGCAGTTACCGACCCTTTGCCCATTATGGTTTTCCCGATGATCAGGAAGGGCTTTTCCTTTTCATTATCAGCCGTTCGCAACGCATTCCTGATTTCATCCTGGTTGTTGCCGTCGATGGTCATGACCCTCCATCCCCAGGCTTCATATTTTTTCGCGGTATCTTCACATGTGACCTCGCTGGTAGTCGTAGAGAGCTGTATATCGTTTGCATCGTAAAACATCACCAGGTTGCTGAGACCTAAAAAACCGGCAATACGCCCGGCTCCCTGGGATATTTCTTCCTGAATTCCTCCATCGGAAATGAAGGTATATGTTTTATGTGTCATCCAGTCGCCAAAACGTGCAGCCAGGAAGCGTTCAGCTATTGCCGCGCCGACAGCCATGGTGTGCCCCTGTCCGAGTGGCCCCGATGTATTCTCTATACCTCTTGCAACATCTCTTTCAGGATGGCCCGGGGTTGGGCTTCCCCACTGCCTGAAATTTTTCAGGTCGTTAAGTGAATAATGTCCCGTGAGGCACAATGCCGAGTAGAGCATAGGCGACATATGGCCGGGATCAAGAAAAAACCTGTCCCGCAAAAACCACTCCGTGTCGCCGGGATCGAAACGGAGAAACTCCGAATAGAGAATGTTTATAAAGTCGGCTCCGCCCATAGCCCCGCCCGGGTGTCCCGATTTGGCCTTTTCGACCATTGCGGCCGATAGTATGCGGATATTGTCTGATGCTTTGTCTGTTAGTTTCCTGTCCATTTTGAATTATGATTAACTGGTTGCCTAATAAGCCTGTAAAATTAAACTTTTTTCCCGATCTGGCATATTCTGCAACTAACCCTTGTTTTGTACATTCTGATCGAAGGGCACAAAAGAGTTTTTTGCAGATAAAAAAGTAATTTTGCAGGCATTATTAAAGAACAGCATTAACTGATGGCATTACAATGTGGAATTATAGGCCTGACCAATTCGGGCAAAACAACCCTGTTCAACTGTATGTCAAATACAAGGGCGGAGTCTTCGTCGGCAGCTTTCAGCGCAACCAGATCCAACCTGGGAATTGTGTATGTGCCCGATACACGGCTATACAAGCTTGCTGAGCTGCAACCAACGCAGAAAATAGTGCATACTACGATAGAATTTGTAGATATCCCTGGCCTGGCTAAAAGTTCGGCCGCTAGTTCGGGCCAGCAGAACAGGTTCCTTGCCGACGTAAGGAATACTGACGCCCTGCTTCATGTGGTGCGTTGTTTTGACGACGATGCATTACCTCACATTGAGGGCAGGGTTGATCCGGTAAGGGATATCGAAACGGTCAATCTTGAACTGCAGGTGAAGGATCTGGAATCTGTTGAAAAGAAGCTGGAAAAGGCTGAAAAGCTTGTCAGGGTCGGCGACAAGGAGGCGGGAAAGCTTGCAGAAGTGCTGAGGGTATACAAGAAACACCTGGAATCATTCATGCCTGCCCGGACCGTTCTGCTGGACAACAACGAAAAGCAGTACGCGGGTGACCTTTTCCTTTTGTCGGAAAAACCTGTTATATATATTTGCAATGTTGATGAGGCATCTGCATCAGAAGGTAACGAATATTCACGGCAGGTCGAAAATACCCTCGGGGGGGAGAATGCAGAGGTGCTGACGGTTGCTGCCGCAGTGGAGGCCGATATTGCCGAACTGGAAAGCGAGGATGACAGGATGGTATTTCTGAATGATGCAGGGCTGTCAGAACCGGGTGTTAACAGGCTGATAAGGTCTGCCTACAGGTTGCTCGACCTGAAGACCTTCTTCACGGTTGGACCCAAGGAGGTGAGGGCATGGACCATCAAATCGGGAATGACCGCACCACAGGCCGCCGGGGTTATACACAGTGACCTGGAGCGTGGGTTTATCAGGGCCGAGGTAATTAAATATGACGACTTTATAGAGCTGGGCTCTGAGGCAGCCTGCAGAAATAAAGGAAAACTTTCGGTTGAAGGCCGTAACTATGTGGTGAATGACGGCGATATACTGAATATCAGGTTCAACGTATAATTTATCTGCTACAAGATGGGTGCAGTATCATGCGTTAACAGAAATATGGCCGCAGGAAGACGTGTTGGCAATGTGGCCGCAGGAAGACGGATCTGCCTGGTGCTCCTGTTCATGGTTTGCACGGCTGTGCTGTCGGCCGGAACCATGGAGAATGACACTGCCATGGCCCGGAAATACCTCATGGAGATGGGAGAGGTGTATTTAAGCTTTCATGTTGCTCCTGATCAAATTGGAAGTTTCAGTGATTTTCTTTCAGTGTGCAGTTATGACGGAGTTACCGCTATTGCCAATCTCTGTGACGCCGAATTTGAGAATTTCCTCAATAAGGGTATACCGTTTACGGTTCTCCCGCCCCCCGGCAGATGGTACGCAGAGGAGGACCCGGGAGAGGACGTTTTTCTTTCCGCTAAGGGAGAATGGGATTATTATCCTCTTTATTCAGAGTATGTTGAAATGATGGAGGCATGGGCGGAGGAGTACCCGGGAATCTGTACCCTCGTTGATGCCGGCAGCACCGTTGAAGGACGGAGCATCCTGTTTCTGAAGATAAGCGGGAACAGTCAGCAAGACAATCCGAAACCCCGTTTTATGTACTCATCGACAATGCATGGCGACGAGACTGTCGGGTATGTTTTGATGCTGAGGATTATAGAGTGCCTTCTGGAAGGGTACCCGGAAAACAGGCAGGTTGAGAGGCTGCTTGACAATGCTGAGATATGGATCAATCCCCTGGCCAACCCCGATGGCGCCTATCACGGCGGAGACGGAAACACCATAGAGTCGCCCCGGCGGCGGAACGCCAATAATGTTGACCTTAACCGGAACTTCCCCATTATAGGCAAAGAGGGATATAAAACAGAGGGCCGTCAGCCTGAAACCGTTGCAATGATAGAGCTGATGGAGGAAAAGCATTTTGTGCTTTCGGCCAACATTCATACAGGGGCGGAGGTGATGAATTACCCGTGGGATACATGGGAAAGGAGGCATGCCGACGATCTGTGGTTTGAATATATTTGCCGGGAGTACGCCGATACTGCCTGGTATTACA
>SLRB01000124.1 GCA_007131165.1 Bacteroidales bacterium
ACGGCAAATACCAGCACTACCTGGTCCTGTACAGTTACGATAACGGCAAATTCATAATCGGCGACCCGTCCAGGGGAATAATAGAGATAACAGCGGAAGAGCTTGCAAGGATATGGGTATCAAAATCGCTTCTCAGCCTGAAACTCCTCAACGGGGCCTTTAAGAAGAAAGAGGCAGGCAAAAAGGAGATGCTTCAATGGTTTCTTGAGATAATAAAAGAGGATACGACAATCCTCACCACCATCCTGGTTACCGGCATTGTCGTTTCAATTCTCGGTATCGCCATAGCTGTCTATTCCCAGACCCTGATAGATAACCTTATTCCCTCCGGCGACCTGTTGCGGATAGTGCTTGCGTCGGTGCTGATATTTCTGATCCTGGTGGCGCGTACAGCCATAGGGTATTTCAGGCAGTCATTCATAATCCGTCAGAGCAGGGATATCAACATCAGGATGATAGGCAGATTCTTCAGCAGGCTTCTTAGGCAGCCCATGGCATTTTTCAATAGCAGGCGCACCGGCGACATGGTTGCCAGGCTCAACGATACCGGGAAAATACAGCAGACCATCACCTATATTACCGGTGAGCTGCTTATCAACGCTTTGCTGCTTGTAGTTTCACTTGTTGCAGTTTTCATCTACCATCCCCCTTCAGGGATAATACTTTCGGCCGGGATACCGGTATATTACCTTATTGCCCGTCATTACCACCCGGTAATAAAGGAAAAACAGCAGAACGCGATGGCTGCACATGCAGGCAATGAGAGCAACTATATCTCCACCATCGAAAACGTGCAGGTAATCAGGAACAGCAACAAAGAGGCAAAGTTTGCAGACGCCGGCAGGACTGTTTACGGTTTCTTCCAGCAGCAGGTATACCGGCTTGGGCAGACCGGAGTGGCACTCAATGCCATAACCGAAATTACCGGTATTGTCCTGATCATGGCCGTGGTCTCTGCCTCGATTGCAGCAATGCTTTCCAACACCATGCAGGCTGGAGAGTTCATTGCCCTGCTCACACTCGCGAATAATGTGATACCGGCCTGCTCTTCCCTTGCATTTGCCAACATCCACCTACAGTCCGCGCGCGTCGCTTTCGAACGCACGTACGAGATATCGGCAGGCAGGCCGGAATATGACCATGAAAAGGACAGGGAAGCCAGGCAGATCAAAAAGTTCGAACACCTGGAGGTTATTGATGTCAGCTTCCGTTTCCCCGGAAGGAAGCTCCTACTCGAAAACATCTCCCTATCACTCAAAAAAGGTGAGATCAAAACAGTATTCGGCGAGAACGGTACCGGTAAAAGCACCCTGCTCAACCTTATCCAGAAGTTCTACAGCCCGGAATCCGGGGTGATCAGGGTTAACAGGAGTGATCTCACAGTGGTGTCAATCGGGTCATTCAGGCAGATACTCGGTGTGGTGCCTCAGCAGATCAGCCTGTTCAACACGTCAATATTGGGCAATATAGTCCTCGACGCCACACCGGCAGAAGCTGAAGAGGCCGTAGCCGAACTGCAGAGACACTCCCTCCTGCCGCTGATTGAACAGCAGTTTCAGCACGGACTGGCTACCATTGTTGAGGAGCGGGGACTGAACATTTCGGGGGGTCAGAAAAAGCTGATCGGACTTGCCCGTGCCCTTTGCCACAGGCCTCAGCTGCTGCTTATTGATGAGCTGACCAGCTCGACTGACCGGCAGCTTGAGAATTTCATAATTGACCTGATCATCAAAATCAAAGACGAAGCCCCGGTTTTGCAGGTAACACACAACCTCAAAGCCGCAGCCATCTCAGACGAGATAATCATCATCGAAAACGGCCGGATAAGCACCCGGGGCGGCCACGTTGAACTCATGCAAACTGAAAACCTCTACAGTATGTCCTTCATGGATTATTTTGTAACCTGACCGCTCAGGTGCTGATTCCAACCGTTCATCATATTCCTTTTGAAAACTCTTGTAACAAAAAATCCTGTGCGTAATATGATGCCGGTTTAAGTAGTATTTCAGGCATCAGCAGATCAAAATATTTTATTAACTTGTCACGATATTTTTAATCTAAGGAGTATCCCATAATAATAAATTTCTTTGATAAATGAAGCTTGCAATAAACTATTTACTGTCTGCTTTGAGGATATTAACCGGATGGCTTTTCCTTTATGAAGGCATTGATAAATTAATGGATACTGGCTGGAGTGCCAGGTATTATCTTCTCGGGTCAAGATGGATTCTTTCCGGATTTTTTGAGTGGATTGCCAGTTCATCCTTTTTGATGGCTGCAATTGATTTTATCATGGTATGGGGATTGATTGCAACCGGATTATTTCTGTTCATCGGATTATTCATACGATGGGTCTCCGTTGCTGGTATAGTGCTCCTGGCCTTTTTCTTTGTTGCTTATCCACCGTTCCCGGGATACGATTTTGGCTCTGTTTCTGAAGGGAGCTACCTGTGGGTAAATAAAAACCTGATTCTGGTCTTTGTTTTAGGGGTTTTTGCTTTGCTTCCAAAATCTTTCACATATGGAATTGACCGGCTCATAAGACGTTGGAAGGAAGAAGCACCACATTCTCATAAGGTTAACGAAAACAATCCAGGTGCACTACAGCAGCGCCGTGAGCTATTACGAAACCTTATAAGTGTTCCTTTTATTGGTGCATTTGCCTATGCACTCTACAAAAAGAAAAAGTGGGACAGCTGGGAAGAAAAATTCCTTACAGATCAGACAGATGGAACTACAGGAGCCACCTTGCTGAGTTTCAGCTACTCCCAGCTTGATGAGCTTAAAGGAGAAATTCCTAAAGGCAGGATTGGAGATATGGAGTTAAGCCGGCTTATTATGGGAGGGAACCTGATTGGAGGATGGGCACATGCACGTGACCTTATTTATGCCTCACAGCTGGTCAAGAGCTACCATGATGACCGCAGGGTATTGGGGACGATGGAGCTGGCTGAAAAGTGCGGAATAAATGCAATTATAACAAATCCCTCTTTGGCAAGGGTAATAAATAAATACTGGCACGAAACATCAGGCAGGATGAAGTTTATTTCTGATTGCGGATATCATGCAGGGATTCAGGAAGGTGTCAGGATGTCTGAGGAAGCCGGGGCATCAGCAATGTATTATCATGGAGGATATGCTGATAGTGCTGCAGCCGCAGGAAACTTTGATGACTTTAAACGGGTTCTCGATTTAATCCGGAATTACGGCAAGCCGGCAGGTATTGGTGCTCACAGGCTTGAAACAATTGAAGCTTGTGTTGCCCACGGGATTAAACCTGACTACTGGGTCAAAACCTTTCATTACCACAACTACTGGTCGGCCCAGGTTGCCCCCGACCAGAAAAATATTGAAAGCATCTGGTGTGATGATCCGGCAAAAACAATCGCTTTCATGAACCAGCTTGAAGAGCCCTGGATAGCATTTAAGGTTCTGGCAGCAGGAGCTATTAAGCCCGAAGAAGGGTTCATTGCTGCCTTTGAAGCCGGAGCTGACTTTATTTGCGTAGGAATGTATGATTTCCAGGTTGTTCAGGACTGCAATATAGCTCTGGATGCGCTTTCTAATGTAAAACAGAGAAACCGCCCCTGGCGGGGATGAAAGCATCTTAATACATCTGCTCTTTTTACAATCTGAAGCCAAAATAGTCCAATTTCCCCTGGTTTATTTTGTGAATGTTTTATCCACACGCAGAAAATGGATTTGTGAGAGATGCCGCAACTGAGGGTGAGGCCGGTCTCGCAGGTGCGACTGATTAAAAAATTCATTCTGATCGTTTACCTAGCGTTTAGGTACGTCTCGAAACAATCTCATCAAACTCTTTCAAGCCTAAAACATCCACAGCACCCTATTCAGGGATTTCTTCTTACCCTGACCGCTCAGGTGCTGATTCTAACCGTTCATAATATTTCTCTCGAAAATTCTTGCGCCAATAAAAATCCTGTGCTAACTTGATATAGATATCTCATAATTTCCAAATTTTAAACTATCTTGACTATGGAAACAAAAAGATTATCTTTTAACGAAATGGAGCAAATAGAAGGTGGCAATGCAAACTTCATTTGTGGTGCTGTTTTAGGTAGTTACGGCGCATTAGTTACCTTTGGAATAGGTCTGATAAACCCTGTCGTTGGTCTTGGGTTTGCGTTTGCTTACATG
>SLRB01000177.1 GCA_007131165.1 Bacteroidales bacterium
CGCTTCGCTTTACGATAAAATTTTTTCATTTGTCAGTGTGTAATTTTTAATGAAAAAATTTGACTACGTCGATTTTGCATGCAATATTTGTGTTAATACTATCAACAACTTAAAAAACGTGGGGTGAACAATTACTGAAAAAATTACTCCAGGCTTTTCCGTTTGACTGCAGATTGTAATATCTTCGTCAACGGAATAATTTATGAAACTGTGGTCAAAAGCCTGATAATCATACCCACCTATAATGAAGCCGGCAATATTGAACGATTGATCAGGTCAATATTTGCTATCAGACCCGATTACCATATCCTGGTAATAGACGACAACTCACCCGACGGAACTGCTGCCGCGGTAGAAATGCTTTTTACCACCCATCCCGGTAAAATACACCTCTTAAAACGAAAGGGCAAGCTCGGGCTTGGCACTGCATATATCACGGGCTTCAAGTGGGCAATCGGGAGGAATTATGAATATGTTTTTGAAATGGACGCCGATTTCTCCCACGATCCGGTATACCTCCCTTCACTCCATAAGGCCTGTATGGAGGAAGGCGCCGACCTTGCAATTGGTTCGAGGTATGTGTCGGGCGTAAATGTTGTAAACTGGCCGCTTGGCAGGATACTTATGTCGTACCTGGCCTCAGCTTACGTGCGCCTTGTTACCGGCATGAAAATAAAGGATACAACGGCAGGGTTCAAATGCTACAAGGCGGAGGTACTGAGATCTGTTGACCTCGATGCAATAACTTTCAGAGGCTACGCATTCCAGATCGAAATGAAATTTGCAGTCTGGAAGCTCGGCTATACGATTACCGAAATCCCCATAATATTTACTGAACGCCGCCACGGCAGCTCAAAGATGACCGGAGGCATATTCAACGAAGCGTTATGGGGTGTAATAATTATGAAGTTTAAAAGTTTTTTCAGAAATTACAGCCGTACCCCGTCCTCATAAAACTTAATATTATATATGACATGGAGGCGCTTTTCATAAAAAATGCAACCATAGTAAGTGACAACAAGATACGCCATGGGCACATCCTCTGCAGAAATGGAGTCATCGAAAAAATATTTGCGGACGATGTCTCCGCTTTTCCCGGAAATGGTACAGCCCGTATCATTGATGCCGGCGGCAAACTTGTGATCCCGGGCATTATTGACGACCAGGTACACTTCAGGGAACCCGGACTGACACACAAAGCTGATATTTATTCGGAATCACGGGCAGCAGTTGCCGGTGGCATCACCTCCTTCATGGAGATGCCAAATACCAATCCGCCCACTACAACCCGGGAGCTTCTTGATCAAAAAACAGGAATTGCCTCCGGCAGCTCTTTTGCAAACTTTTCGTTCTACATGGGAGCGACAAATGACAATCTCAGGCAGCTCAAAGAGGCCGACCCGGCAATTGTATGCGGCGTAAAAGTTTTCATGGGCTCATCAACAGGCAATATGCTGGTAGATGATGATGCTACCCTGAGGGCCATATTTGCAGGTGTTAAAATCCCAGTGGCAGTACATTGTGAAGATGAAAAAACAATACAGGCCAACACCCTGGCCCACAAGAGAAAATATGGAGAAAACCTGCCTGTTGTAATGCATCCGGCAATAAGGAGCGAGGAGGCATGCTGGCTCTCATCATCATATGCCGTGGAGCTGGCCAGAGAGTACGGAACGCGGCTGCATGTCCTTCACATAAGCACCGCCAGGGAACTGGAGCTGTTCGATGCTTTGACCCCACCCGAACAAAAGAGGATCACATCCGAAGCATGCGTACATCATCTGTGGTTCGACCAGTCAAATTATGCAAAACTTGGAACAAGGATAAAATGGAATCCCGCGATAAAAACACGGGCCGACCGTGAAGCTCTCGTAAGTGCTGTTGATAGCGGATTAATTGATGTAGTGGCCACTGATCATGCGCCACATACCCTGGAGGAAAAATCGGCTTCCTATTTCAATGCACCATCAGGGGCGCCGATGGTTCAGCACGCACTGCCGGCCATGCTTGAGCTGGTCAAAAAAGGAAGCCTGACAATTGAAAAATTAGTCACACGTATGTGTCATGCCCCTGCAATGCTTTTCAATATTGACAGGCGGGGCTCTATTAAAGAAGGTTATTTTGCCGATATGACCATCGTAAACATGGAGAAATCATGGACTGTAGACAGTGAAAACATCCTGTACAAGTGCGGCTGGTCGCCGATGGAAGGTGTAACCTTCAGCACGCAGGTCACCCATACCATTGTGAACGGGTATGTTGTATTCGAAAACGGAAAAGTTGACAGTGAGCCCAGAGGAGTACAACTTAAATTTAACAGGTAAATTATATATATTATGCAATATTCCAGCCCTGTAAGACACATGATAATTCTGCTTGCATACGTTGCCGCCGGCATGACTTTTCTGGTTTTTACCGGATGCAGAGAGAGAGTTCCCGAACAAAGGCCACCAAAAGTTGAGAGAACCGACCTTAACGCTGCGATAATTGCCGATACTGTAATATATGATGTTATTGTCAAAAATCCCGATGCAGATGACCTGTGGGCTGAGCAAAGCCTCAGGAACCTTAATCGCAGGGGGCTGGTAGATATAGTTTTCAATGCCATCTACAGTGAAGACCTTGTGCCGTATGATTATTTTACAATGGAGGCTATGTCGGTAAGGGACGTAATGACCCTTGAAAACGACCCCGAATTCAGCAGAGATAATATCGGCATGATACAGTTCTCCGAAGAATGGTACTTTGATGAGGAAAACCTCAGACTGGAGAAACGGGTAAATTCAATTTCACTCGGATACGAAGTCTATGCCTCCGATGGCAGCATAAGAGGCTATAAACCAGCATTCATGGTAAACTTAAACTGAAATGACATGAGCGTTACAGATGAAAAAAAACTTACGGCAGATGCGCTGAAAGAGGTTGCTGCAAAAATGGTAATCGCAGCAAGAACAGCCCCTAAGGCACGTGGCATCGATACGTTCGAGATAAAGACGGCCGAAGGGGATGCGATCTCCGCACTGGCCGAAAAAATGAAGCGTATAGCAGCCGAATATGACGTGCCTTTCTTTGAAAGGGATGCAGGAAATATAATGGCATCGCCGGTTGTGGTACTAATAGGTACAACCATCAGGTCTATCGGGCTGAAAAAATGCGGGATGTGTGGTTTTTCAGGGTGCGATGAAAAAAATAAATATCCCGAAGTGCCGTGCGTATTCAACACCGGCGATCTTGGTATTGCTGTAGGATCTGCTGCAGCAGTTTGCATGGACAACAGGACCGATAACAGGATCATGTATACTATCGGGCAGGCAGCGATGGAGCTGGGCTTTTTTGATACGGAAGTGCGCATAGCCTATGGCATCCCCTTGTCGGCCACATCGAAGAACCCGTTTTTTGACAGGAAGTAAAGCATTTTTCACTTTTCCCTTACAGGAATTACTAAAGCCCCGGTAAACTAAGCCATATAAATATGAAGGTGCTCTTTATAGACTCCACCCACCCTCTTCTGCCAGAAAAACTCACTGCAGCCGGACTTGATTGTGACTACAGGCCGGAGATAACTATGCGGCTGTTGCAAAAAACAATTCACCTTTATGACGGACTAATTATAAGGAGCAGGTTCCCACTTGACAAGAAGCTCCTGGAACGGGCTGAAAGGCTTAAGTTCATAGGCAGAGTTGGGAGCGGACTGGAAAACATTGATGTTGAGTTTGCCCGGTCACGTAACATTGCCTGCTTCAACGCCCCTGAAGGTCACCGCGATGCGACAGGCGAACATGCTGTTGGCATGTTGCTGGCACTGATGAACAATATTTGCAAAGCCAACGAGGAGGTAAGAATAGGTCAATGGTTCAGGGAGGTGAACAGGGGGACGGAAATTATGGGTAAAACCATAGGTATAATAGGTTATGGGAATACCGGACACTGCTTTGCAAGATGCCTTTCGGGGTTTAACGCAAGGATGCTCGCCTATGACAAGTATAAATTTGATTTTTCCGACCAATATGTTACAGAATCGGTAATGGAGGATCTTTTTGAAGAATGCGACATCCTGACCCTGCACATCCCTCTTACAAGCGAAACAATGCATCTTGTTGATAACAGTTTCCTGAACCGGTTCAGGAAGGACATTTTCA
>SLRB01000316.1 GCA_007131165.1 Bacteroidales bacterium
ATAGATATATGGCTACTCTGAACAAAACAGACGACGGGGTATTCATATTTGTAACAGGGGCACCAGAACGACTGCTGGAAATGAGCAGCAAACAATATACCCGGGATGGTGAAAAGGATATAGATAATGAATACTGGGAAAAAAAGATGGAAGAGGTTGCAGCCAGGGGACAAAGACTGCTGTCTGTTGCATTTCAAAAAGCCGGCGATAACATGGATGAACTTGAGATGGATGATGTGGAGAAAAACAACATCTTTATCGGTGTCGTAGGGATAATTGATCCTCCAAGGGAAGAAGCTGTGGATGCTGTAAAGGAATGTAAAGAAGCCGGGATAATGGCAAAAATGATTACCGGCGATCATGTAATAACTGCAAAGGCAATTGGCAAGGACATTGGCATTGGTGACGGAGAAAAAGCACTTTCAGGAAAAGAGCTTGAAGAGATGAGCGATGAAGAAATGGTTGAGGCCATTGGTGAATATGATGTATATGCCCGTGCCAGTCCGGAGCATAAATTAAGGCTTGTCGAGGCTTCGCAAAAAAAGGACTGGCTTTGTGCAATGACCGGCGATGGTGTAAATGATGCTCCTGCACTGAAGAAGGCAAATATTGGAATTGCAATGGGCATAAAGGGAACGGAGGTATCAAAGGATGCCTCTGAAATGGTACTGACCGATGATAATTTTGCCTCCATAGTTAATGCCGTTGAAGAGGGCCGTACCGTCTTTGACAATATACGCAAGGCCCTGCTGTTTGTTTTGCCTACCAATGGTGCAGAATCACTGGTCCTGATTGCCGCCATATTTCTCGGCATGATGATGCCTATAACACCTGTTCAGATTTTATGGGTCAATATGGTAACTGCAGTAACCCTGGCCATGGCTATAGCCTTCGAACCAATGGAAGAAAATGTCATGGAGCGTTCTCCAAGGAAGCAGGATGAATCTTTACTCAGCAAAATGTTTATATGGCGAATCGTTTTTGTGTCTTTTCTGGTTGGAGGGGCCACATTTTTCACCTTCGAATATTTAAGAGATACAGGAAGGGAAATTAATGAGGCCAGGACCATCGCGGTTAATACTCTCGTAGCAGGACAAATGTTTTATCTTCTTAATTGCCGGAGAATTAAAACACCGGTTATGACTAAAGGGTTTTTCAATAACAGGGCTGTGTTCATAGCCTTTGTTGTACTCATTTTATTCCAGGCATTTTTTGTATATGTGCCATTTATGAATGAAGCATTTGACACAGCGCCGGTTGATGCCGCATTATGGCTATACCCGCTGGGAGCCGGGATAATCATATTTTTGGTAGTCGAGCTGGAAAAATATATCGCTGCAAAAATCCGGGGCACATCAGATTGATAGGCCGCTTACCTGATCAGGGTAACATGGCCCTGTATGGGAGGCTGGCCGTTATTGGGAAATATTACATAAAAGTAAGAATCCATCGGCAACGGCTGGCCATTGTTTGATGTGCCGTCCCAGGGATCCGGATAACCCTGTCGTGAACGGTATACAAGTTCTCCCAGGCGGTTGTAAATCTCTACCACTGCAAACGGGTATATCTCACCCAGCATCCCTGCTGTAGTAGAGCCTATAACCCAGTAATCGTTGAACCCGTCATCATTTGGAGTAAAGGCATTGGGTATCCTTATGCAAAGCTCATTGGCACTTTCAACCATTATAGTATCAAGCAATATGCAATTGTTGAAATCCTCAACCGTAACATAATATGCACCCTCGCCTATATTATAAATATCTTCTCCGGTGTGACCGCTCGACCATGATACCATGTAAGGGAACACTCCGCCCGAGAGGTTTAGCTCTATTGAGCCGTCCTCCATTTCATCGCAGTAAGGTTGAGTAACCAAAGGATCGACAATCAGGGGATCAGGCTGCTCAACTAAAAGGGTTGTGTCAAGAATGCAGTTGTTCCTGTCGCTTATCCTTACAAAGTGGTGTCCTGCAGCCAGTCCGGCCGCATCAGGCGACGCTTGTCCGTCCTCCCAGTTATAATAAAGATTCCCCGTGCCACCTCTTACATCGAGTGAAATCCTTCCATCATTGAAACCATGGCAGCTAACATCATCAATAAAGGCATTAAGGACTATCTCCTCCGGCCCGGTAATTACCACCGTTGCCTCAGAGGGACAACCAACGGCATCAAGTACATGCACGTGATACTCTCCAGCGGAGACATTAATCAGGTTCTGTTCCGTCGAACCGTCAGACCACTGGAACTCGAATGGCGGGAACTCCCCAATAATTTCGAGTTCCACAGCTGCATCAGATGCACCATAGCAGGAAACTCCGTAACCGTTGTAATTGGTTATAACAACTGGTGTTACATTGAAAGGCGGCAATGCACCGACTTCAACCTGTATGCTTTCCACGCAATTTTTGGCATCAGTTACCCAGAGTGTATATGTTCCTCCCCTCATATTTGCAATATCTGAAGATGTATGATCGGGCAGTTCATAACCCTCCGGTGCTTCCCAGTAATAAGTATAAGGATGTGTCCCTCCTGTTACTGTGGTTATGGCACTTCCGTCATCATTTATATCGCATGTTGCATCAGTAACATCAACTTCGATGGATATCGGGTCGGGCTCCCTTACATAAAGCAGGTCCGGGTCAACATGGTCAAGTGAATTGTACTCGCACCCTTTTGCGTCGGTTACTATGACCGAATACTGTCCGGCAACAAGATTGTTCTGGTCACGCTCAGTATTATCGTCAAATACGAAACCTTCTGGTCCGTGCCATTCAAACGTGTACGGAGGCCCGCCACCTTCACGCACGGTTGTTATTCTTATCTGTCCGTCAGACCCATCATGGCATGAAACATCATTGCGGGCAAAATTCCACATTATGGGGTCGGCATTTGAGAGCAGTATTGAACCACTTGCAGAACAGTTATTGTCGTCGATAACAGTAACATTGTAACGACCGAAACGGATGTGGCCGATAACAGGTTCTTTTGATGTGTAACCGTCAGGCCCGGACCAGGTTATGTCAAACGGTCCGCTTCCGATCCCGGGCTGTACAGTAAGCTCGCCGGTAAATGAACCAAAGCATTCAACATCCTCGCTGATAAACAGGCTGTCAATGGGGTTAGGATTAACCCTGATAACTACATCTGTGGGAATGCCGGGGGCGCAACCACTTGCATGGGCCATTGGCGTTACCCTGTATGTAACATACTGGGTGCGGTTGGTATGGTTCACCAGTGTCTGTGATATCCTTGCCCCCTGCGGCATATTGCTTATTAAAGGCGTGTATCCTGTTACATCGCCCGGTTCACCTGTTGCTGTTGCTACATAGTCGAATGTTATCACCCCTTCCAGCATTGAAGTTGGTGATGTAAGCTCAAATACTGCCGGCGAATTATTACAGATGATATCCTGGTCGTCGGGTAATGAGGAGGTCACAACAGGCGTGGGGTTTAGATATATTGAGAATGAGAAATCACCACCCTCGCTGCAGTAGCCTGTGCCAGGGCCACGCTGATCCCTTATTCTGGCCTTGAAATGGTAATGTATTACCTGCACCTCATTACTCAGGTTTTGGAGGTTATCGACCAGGTTAACACGCTCATAGTCCCCGTCAGGCGATACTCCTTCAACCAGGCCACTCTCATAAGTTGTTGTAAGCGTGAATATCTTGTCACCTATCACTGCACCATTGAGGTCTTCAATCTCAAATGTTATTTCGCTCAGGTCGCAGTATATGGTGTCGGATATGCTTACTGAGATCAGCGGGGTGGGGTTCACATAAATTACTATTGTGGTATCGGTGCCATCTTCACAATACCCGGTGTCAGGGCCGGCCGGATCTTTTATCATAGCCCTGAAGCGGTAAGTTACTTCCTGAACCTCATTTGTTAGATTTACAAGCTGGTTAGTAATATTCTGACCTGCGGCATATTCGCCTGAAACCTGAACACCGGCAACATTGCCGCCGGCATTGGTGGTTGTAAGTTCATATATTTTGGAACCCGCCACATTGCCAAGCAGGTCGTCGACAGTTATCGTGACTGTTGTCGAATCACACACGATCGTTTCATCAGCCTCTGCCTGTAGAACCGGCGTGGGGTTGACTGCTATTACAACCGTCACAGTTTCGC
>SLRB01000032.1 GCA_007131165.1 Bacteroidales bacterium
CGGGATTACTGCCGGAGATGCATTGCAGTCGCAGGCGCTTTTGCATCTCAAGAATGAGTTTTGCAATTACCGCAGGTGTCTGGATTGCAATATCGGCAGAGATATTATTTTTAAGGAATTATATTGAAATATAAAAAAAATAGGTTACTTTTGCAGGTCTTAAATTAGATGTAATCAACAAATTTTAACAAAAAGATGTATCTGACAGCAGAAAAGAAAAAGGAAATATTCGCGGAATATGGAAAGACTGCCGAAAACACTGGTAGTTCTGAAGGACAAATTGCTTTGTTTTCTTACCGTATAAACCATCTGACCAGCCATCTGAAAACCAATCCAAAGGATTTCGGTACACAGCGCGCACTTGTGAAACTGGTAGGTAAACGCAGACGACTGCTTGACTACCTGAGAGACCGTGATATCGAAAGATACCGCGCTATTATAAAGTCACTTAAACTAAGGAGATAAACAAAAAGGGCGATTGATCAATTGCCCTTTTTTGTATTGTGTTTGTAATTATATTATATATTGACTATTTATGTTTGATGTTATTGAGAAAACTATAGATCTGGGTGACGGAAGGTCCATCACCCTCGAGACGGGAAGGCTTGCCAGGCAGGCTGACGGCGCTGTATTGCTCAGGACAGGCAGGACAATGCTTCTTGCTACGGTTGTGTCAGCAAAAGAAGCCAGGGAAAATGTCGATTTCATGCCATTATCGGTTGAGTACAAGGAAAAATTTGCATCAATAGGCCGTATACCGGGTGGTTTTCTGAAGAGAGAGGCAAGGCCGGGCGACAACGAGATACTGATAAGCAGGCTGGTTGATCGTGCCCTGCGCCCGTTATTTCCTGACGATTACCATGCCGAGACATTTGTCACTATAGACCTCATATCGGCCGATAAAGATATTATGCCTGATGCCCTGGCCGGATTGGCTGCTTCGGCAGCGCTTGCGGTTTCAGATGTTCCTTTTAACGGGCCCGTGTCGGAAGTGCGCATAGCCCGGGTTGACGGCGAGTTCAGGATAAACCCCACTTTTTCTGATGTTGAGAAATCTGATCTGGACCTGATCGTGGGAGCCACCATGGATAATATCCTTATGGTAGAGGGTGAGATGAAAGAGGTTTCTGAAGCTGAAATGATGGAGGCGATGAAACTGGCACATGCTGCCATCAAGGTTCAGTGCAGGGCGCAGATGGATCTTATGGAGATGGCCGGAAAGAAAGAAAAACGGGAATACAGTCACGAGGTAAACGATGAGGAACTGCGTGAAAGGATACGCAAGGAGTTGTATGACAAGTGCTATGATGTTGCAAAAAGTGTCAGGGCCAAGCATGATCGATCAGATGCTTTTAACCAGGTTAAAGAGGATTTTATTGCATCATTGCCCGTTGAGCCTGAACCTGATGTTGCCCTGATATCCAGGTATTTTCATGATGTTCAGAAGGATGCAGTAAGGAACCTGCTTCTTGATGAGAGCATAAGGCTTGACGGAAGAAAGACCGATGAGATAAGGCCCATTAATTGTGAGGTAGACTTTCTTCCGGCTGCACACGGGTCTGCTTTGTTTACCAGGGGAGAAACACAGTCGCTTACAACAGTAACCCTCGGCACCAAGCTGGATGAGAAGATGATTGATGAGGTATTGCGAAAAGGGAAAGACAAGTTTGTGCTGCATTACAATTTTCCGCCTTATTCAACCGGCGATGCAAGGCCTATTCGCGGACTTTCACGCAGGGAGGTCGGGCACGGGAACCTTGCACACCGTTCGCTTAAGGGAATGGTGCCAAATGATACAGAGAATCCCTATGCGATAAGGATTGTTTCCGACATCCTCGAATCAAACGGTTCGTCGTCAATGGCTACAGTCTGTGCAGGCAGTCTCGCGCTCATGGATGCCGGTATAAAGATCAGGAAGCCTGTATCAGGTATTGCCATGGGGTTGATAACAGATACGAATTCGGGCAAGTATGCGGTACTTTCTGATATACTTGGCGACGAAGACCATCTTGGCGACATGGACTTCAAGGTTGCCGGAACCTATGATGGTATTACGGCTGCACAGATGGACATCAAGGTGGAAGGGCTATCGTACGATATCCTTGCCAAAGCCCTTGAACAAGCCAGGAAAGGACGACTTCATATTCTTGACAGGATGGTTGAGACGATAAGTGAGGCCCGCACCGACCTGAAACCGCATGCCCCGCGCATAGAGCAGATCAAGATACCTAAAGATATGATTGGTGCCATTATAGGGCCCGGAGGGAAGATAATACAAGATATACAGGCCAGGTCAAATGCCACTATAGTTGTCGAGGAAATTGAAAATTTCGGGTATGTAGATGTATTTGCCGACAACAAAGAATCGATAGATATTGCCATGCGCATGATCAAAAGTATAATAGCCGTTCCCGAAGTAGGCACGGTTTATAAGGGTAAGATCAAATCAATAGTGCCTTTTGGTGCATTTGTGGAGATATTGCCCGGTAAGGAGGGACTGCTCCATATTTCTGAAATTGACTGGAAGCGCACTAATGCTGTAGAAGATGTTCTCAGTGAGGGTGAGGAAGTCGAGGTAAAGTTAATTGACCTGGACAGCAAAACCGGGAAGTTAAAGCTTTCGCGGAAGGCATTGCTTCCCAGGCCTGAAAGGCAGACAGACAAAAACTGAATATCGCCTGGCAGCAGGAGCCGGGCAGTTATATAAGCATAATCAGGGCAGCGGTTTTACCGCTGCTTTTTTTGTGCAGGGTGATTTCAGAACCGGAAACTCTTGCCAATATCGGGAGATTAGTGTAGGTTTACCATAAGTTTTAAAATTCAGTAAGTAGTGTCATATCAGATAAATTATCTTGTAATAGAGGGGAATATCGGTACCGGAAAGACCACGCTGGCCAAAATGATCGGGAAGCGTCATAATGCAAGGGTTATTCTTGAGCAGTTTTCCGAAAACCCTTTCCTGCCTGATTTTTACCGGAATCCTGAACGGTATGCCTTTCCACTGGAGCTTTCATTCCTCGCAGGGAGGTTTAATCAGCTTAAAAACGAGTTGACCGGCAATGACCTGTTCGGATCGCTGACTGTAGCCGATTATTCATTTCAGAAATCTTTTATATTTTCTGCCGCCACCCTTTCCGGTCATGAATACCGGCTCTTCCGGCAATTATTCGATATAATGGAGGCTTCTGTGCAAAAACCCGACTTGTATGTGTACATTCACCGTGAGCCTGAAAAACTGCTTGAGAACATATATTCGCGTGGCAGGCCCTATGAAAAGGCCATAACAAAAGAATACCTCAACAGCATAAGGAGCTCATATTTTGAGTTCATGAAGCAGCGCAATGATATACGGTTTCTTGTCCTGGAGGCCGGCGAAATCGATTTTGTATCAAGCAGCAAGGATTATAAGTCGCTTGAAGAGCTTATATTTGCCGGGAATTACCATTATGGCATCAATCGCGTAGTAATGTAATATTTTTTTTTAAATTTGGCTTTATTTATTGTCGATTATTTCAAAATTATAGTAAGTTTGTATTTGTTTGCAAGAGTTCGGTATATTTGATAAATTGTAGCATTCGGGCAACATACCGCTTAATGGAATGGCAGGTTCAGAAAGTTTGACTTTCGGTTCCGGTTTCCGGCGGCAATGATCTAACAATAAACAAAACAGAAGGATACACCATTGACCAAATAGATTTGTGTAATTAAATAAAAATTGAACTATGAAGAAGACGCATTTTAACCTAGCTTTGTTTTTCCTGGCGCTCATTGTGCTCAGTAGCTGTGGTGGCCTGAACAGGATGAGAAATAATGCCGATGATGTAAGATACAATGTAACACCAGAAGTGCTTGAAGCACATGCTGGTGAAGTTGAAGTTACCATCAGGGGTACATATCCCGAAAGATATTTCCACAGAAATGCAATACTTGAGGTTACTCCCGTACTAACCTATGATGGTGGCGAAACAGCCTTTCCGAGCATAACACTGCAAGGGGAGAACGTACGTGACAACCATCAGGTTATTCGTAGAGATGGCGGGAGTTTTACATATAATGAAAAAGTTCCCTTTACCGACAACATGAGGGTTTCTGAGCTTACTGTCAGGGTAAATGCCAGGTTGCGCAATAATGAGATGGATTTCGATCCCAGAAAAATTGCAGATGGTGTGATTGCCACATCAACTCTTGTAGTTGAGGATGCAAGGCCCGTTCTTGTACCGGACAGGTTCCAGAGGATAGTTCCCGAAACCAAGGAGTCTGCCATATTTTATGTTATTAACCGTGCCGATGTGCGTCAGAGCGAACTCAGGTCAGATCGTTTGGCAGAATTCCGGAAGTTCCTTGAAGACGCAGTAGCCGATGAGCGTACTGAACTCAAGAGTGCCGGGATCAATGCCTATGCATCGCCCGACGGGCCCATCGGTTTCAATGAGAGGCTGTCAAATCAGAGGCGCGAAACCTCCGAAAGGGTTCTCAGCAGCGAATTTAACAGGGTTGATATTGAGAAGACAGATAACTTCTACACAGCAAGGGCTCTTGGAGAGGACTGGGAAGGATTTAAAAAGTTGGTAGAAGAAACCGAGATACAGGATGGGGAGCTTATACTTCGCGTTCTTTCAATGTATTCAGACCCTGAAGTCCGCGAAAGGGAAATACGTAACATGGCTGCCGTCTTTGAGGAACTGGCCGACAGGATCCTGCCGCAGCTGCGCCGCTCTGTTATGGCTATTGATGTAGAACGCATCGGATACTCAGATGATGAACTGAGGCAGATATACAGCTCAGAACCATCCAGGCTCAATCTTGAAGAGATTCTTTATACAGCAACGCTTTATGAAGACCTGAACAGGAAACTGGAAGTCTATACAACTGCATCGCAGCAGTTCCCAAGGTGTTTCAGGGCATTCAACGGTATTGGTGTCGTGCAGGTGAAACTTGGCAACATTGCCGCAGCAAAGCAGGCATTCCAAACCGCCCAGGGACTTAACGATAACGATGTTATTAAAAATAACCTCGGTGCCGTGGCAATAATGGAAGGCAATCTTGAGCAGGCAGAGGAGCTTCTGTCCTCGGTAGCGTCTCCCACAAATGAGACAAACTACAACCTTGGCATAATAGCAATCAAGAAGGGCGAATATGCAAAAGCAGCAGGCCACTTCGGCAATATGCCTGAGGTGAACAATGCACTTGTGCGTATGCTTCAGGGTAATAATGACGATGCACTGAGGATACTTAACAGCATTGAAGATCCCTCTGCAATGGCCTACTACTTCAGGGCCGTAATAGGTGCGAGGAAACAGGACAGCAGCATGGCTTTCGATAATTTGAGGACAGCTGTAGGCATGGATGCATCACTTAAGGAGTATGCCAGGACCGACATGGAATTTGGCCGCTACTTCCAGGATCAAACTTTTATCTCTATAGTGAACTAGGGATATTCTGAACCGGAAATAATAAAGGGCTGTCCTAAAGGGCAGCCCTTTTTGTGTACAGGTCCCATAGCACGATTCCGGTACTTACGGCAATATTGAAAGAATGTTTTGTCCCGAACTGTGGTATTTCAACGCATGTGTCACTTATATCAACAATTTCCTGATCCACCCCCCTGACTTCATTACCGAATACCAGGGCATAGCCCCTGTCCTTGTCAGGGAAGAAAGTATTTAGTGGAATACTGCTTTCAGTCTGTTCGAGCGAAACAATAAGGTAACCCCGTTCTTTGAGGGTGATCACGGCTTCCTTGGTCGATCTGAAATACCTCCATTCAACCGAGTCAGTTGCTCCGAGCGCCGTTTTATGAATTTCACGATGAGGCGGTGTGGCAGTGAAGCCGCACAGGTATAAAGACTCGGCAAGAAAGGCATCGGCAGTGCGGAATACCGAACCGATATTGTTAAGACTCCTTATGTTGTCAAGAACAATGACAACAGGGTTTTTCCTGGCGCTTTTAAAGCTGCTGACCGTTTTCCGGCCCAGTTCATCATTGTCAAGTTTCCTGCGTGACATGTGGGTAATGCTTTATTGAACCATTTTTAATCTGTAATGTTAAAAAAATGAATATTTTTAACATGCTAAAAATACATGACAATTTCCAAATACCATAATACCGTACAAAGAATTAGAATAGTTAAAAAGCCTCAATATTATGAACTTACATGAATACCAGGGAAAGCAGATACTCAAAGAGTTCGGTGTTTCCGTACCTGATGGAGTTGTGGTTGAGTCACCCGAAGCGGCCATTGAGGCTGCAAAACAGATACAAACCAAAACCGGGGCCGGTACCTGGGCGGTGAAAGCACAGATTCATGCAGGTGGACGTGGCAAGGGTGGTGGTGTCAAAATTGCCGGAGAGATGGACCAGGTTTTTGATTATGCCCGGGAGATCCTTGGCATGAACCTGGTAACACATCAGACCGGCCCTGCCGGGAAACTTGTGAACAAGCTCCTTATTGAACAGGGAATATATTATCCGGGTGAAAGCGAGGTTGCAGAGTTCTATATGAGCGTACTGCTTGACAGGGCAAAGGGCAGGAATATAATTGTATATTCTACCGAAGGCGGAATGGATATAGAGGCGGTAGCTGAAAAGACACCCTGGTTGATATTCAGGGAAGAGATTGATCCTTCTGTCGGCTTAAGGGATTTTCAGGCGAGGAGGATAGCATTCAATTTAAAACTTGAAGGAAAGGCATACAAGGAAATGGTTAAATTTGTCAGGGCTCTGTATGTTGCATATGAAAACTCCGATGCTTCCCTGTTTGAGATAAACCCTGTTTTCAAAACATCCGACAACCTTATTTTGGCGGCTGATGCCAAGGTTGTGCTGGATGACAATTCACTCTACCGCCATCCCGGTTATGCCGGGATGAGGGATATTTCTGAAGAGGACCCTGCTGAGGTAGAAGCAGGGAGGTATGACCTGAATTTCATAAAACTTGACGGGAACGTCGGGTGCATGGTAAACGGTGCAGGCCTCGCAATGGCTACAATGGACATAATTAAGCTATCAGGTGGTGATCCTGCCAATTTTCTTGATGTTGGAGGCACTGCTAATGCTTCTACGGTTGAGGCAGGATTCAGGATAATTTTGAAAGACCCGGGGGTTAAAGCCATCCTGGTGAATATTTTTGGGGGAATTGTAAGATGCGACCGTGTGGCCCGGGGGATAATTGATGCCTGCAAAAGCATTGGAAGCATTGATGTTCCTGTAATAGTCAGACTTCAGGGAACTAATGCTGAAGAGGCCAAACAGCTGATCGATGAATCGGGACTTCAGGTTTATCCGGCTATTACGCTTAAAGAATCTGCCGAACTGGTAAGAAAGGCGGTATGATACTTTTTTACCTGAACATCCAGGTATCAACTCACTTAAATCAGGCTGTTCCCGTCAGGGGCTTAATGTATTAGGAAAGTGGCCTTTACCAGCCCGCATCTTTTCTGCCGACAGGCATGGTCATGCACCTGGCGCCTCCACCGCCGCGGGGAAGTTCTGATCCTTCAATTGTTACAACGACCCTGTCGTGATTGTGCAGATCTTCCTTTCCGGAAACAATATCGGCTGCGCGGATCACTTCAAAACCGTTCCTGTTCATTTCGTCAATGGTGTAATTGTTTCTGCCGTATCCAATCACCTTGCCCGGTGCCAGGGCAAAGAAATTGGCTCCGCTGTGCCACTGTTCCCTTTCCTGGATCCAGGGATCGGTTCTCCCGCCGCAAAATAGAGGTTTAAGGTCTATTCCGAGTTTCCCGAGTGCTTCCGGAATATTTCTCTCTTCCTTAATAGAGCTAACCCTGCTGTTTTCAATTGTGATACTGACAGTCTGATACTTGCTGGTCCGGTAAATGACCGGCTCGTAAACCATGCAGCAATCTTTGTCGAGCATGGTAAATACCATGTCAAGATGTATGAATGATTCAGGGCTTCCCGGCAGTTCCTGAACGATAATGTGTCTCTTCCCGTTATTCTGTTTCCTGATAATGTCAAGCAGAAAATCTATCCCCTGTGAACTTGTACGGGTTCCGTTTCCTATCAGGAGAATGTCATCCCTTACTACAAGAACATCGCCTCCTTCGATTGTCGCAGCCGTGTTTCCGTTTGGGATCCTGGATATTTTTGAACCGAACCGTTTGTTGTAATTAAATATGGTATCCATTATGAGTGCCTCCCTTTCCCTTATCCTGTTGGCCATTTTGCCAATAAAAACGGAATCGGGCATAGCCGTTGCCGCATCCCTTACAAAGAAAAAGTTATGCAATGGGGGCAGTGAATACCGCTCCCTACTCAGGAACTTCGTAAGGGTATTCTTTTTCATCACAACACCTTCAATAAGTAGTCCTGCCAGGTCATGCGGATCCTTTTCAAGGAGGGCCTCCTGTAGTTCACAATCATTTCCGGCATTGCATATTGTTGTGATCAGGCTTTCTTTTGCTTCCTGAACTTCAAGCGCTTCGGCAAGGATGTCTTTCACTTCGAAAACACGTGTGTATTTCCGTAGCACCTGATTAAGCACAGAGTATTCCTTCCTTGCAACTGGAAGATTGAGTATGTCGCTGTAAAGTGCCCTTTCAGCATTACCGGGGGTCATATTTTCAACTTCTGTACCAGGTGTGTGGATTATAACCGACTCCAGTTCGCCGATCTCCGATGCAACACATGGTTTTATTACTCCTTCCATATTATATTATTATATCCGGATCATGTAAAGTATTAATGGTTATTCTGTCAGGGTTAGCAAAGATACATTAAATTAAATACACTTGTGATAATCATTTTTTGGGTCTGGTTAGGGTACCACGCATTATTTCAGTGTTTTAAAAGAATTAATGTGCAATGTTACTATAACTGCTTTAACCAGAAACAGAATCTTAAGCCAGGTCGCGTTGATGAAGAAATGTGCTGATGTGATGATAGTAATCCAGAGGATAGTAATGCTCCAGATTTTAACTTGTCGTGATATTGCCCTGTGATTAATGTAATTTTGTAAAAAACTGCCGTACAACCTGTGGGTCATCAGCCACTGGTAAAGCTTTTCGGAGCTTCTTATGTAACAGGCGGCGGTCAGTAGAAGGAAGGGGGTTGTTGGCAGCAGGGGCACAACTATACCAAGGCTGCCGAGTGCCAGGAAGAATGAACCTGCAGTAATAAGACTCATTTTTACAAATCTGTTCAGTGGTTTTCTGTTACTGATCTTGTTCGACACCTTAGTTAGGTTTTGTTTTCGGCACCCAAAAGTAAAACATTTTAATCTAAAGTTGCAAAGAAGTTGTGTGGGGTCAATGTTTAATAAATAGATTTTTTGGAACTAAATTTGTTGTCTGTTTGTATAATATCAATAACAATTACCGGTTATCCATAATTAAGAAGTCAACAATTCGTTTAGAACAATATGAGGAAAACCTATCCTATAATATTGTTTTTGTTTCTGGGGGCCTACTCCCTGAATAGTCAGGAATTGCATGATGATACAACTGTTATCAGGGAATTCCAGATATTGAAACAGATGGTATGGGGAAGTGATACTCTGCTCCACTCTTCGATAGACGAGGTGATAGTCTACCCTGAGCCTCAATTCTCAAGCAGGCGGGACTACAGAAGGTATCAGCGGCTGGTACATAACCTGAAGATAGTCCATCCTTACGCCGTATTGGCTGCAGAAAAGCTGGATGAAATGAACGACTCTTTCCTTGAGCTTAAAACAGAAAGGGAGAGAAAGGCTTTTGTCAAGCAGGTAGAACGGGAGCTGATGGATGAATTTGAAGATGAGTTAAAAAAGCTTACTATCACCCAGGGGCGCCTGTTGATAAAGCTTATTGACCGTGAAACCGGGAACACCTCTTACGAGCTTCTGCGGGAGTTGAGAGGCTCATTCTCTGCTTTCTTCTGGCAGGCTGTTGCCCGGTTATTCGGGTCTAACCTGAAGACTACCTTTGATGCAGAGGGGGAGGATAAACTGATAGATCAGATTATAGTACTAATTGAAAACGGCCAGATTTAAAGTAACCATTTTGACGGCCATAACGACATTTATTCTTTAAAAAAGCCTGCCGGTTTGTAATGGCAGGCTTTTTTAACCGGTTTGTCTGATTACCGGATAAGGTGCCGAGAAAGACTGTTGGATCAGGCCGCCCGTTCTATTCAGGCAAATAGTTACAGAAGCTTCAATATTTCCTTCACAACAGCATCGGCACCTTCGCCTATCTGAACGATGTCGGCATCAAGCATATAACAGGGTGTTGTAACAAGCCTGTATCTCGGATCGACAATTGTTTCACCATGTCCGGTTTTCTTATGTATGGCTCCCATTTTTTCAAGGGCCTGAGCGGTTCCTTCATCCTGACCTATGGTCAGCACCGGCTCGTCCAGTATCTTTGCCATCACTGCGGGTGCTATGCAAAGAGCACCTATTGGCTTACCACTCTTCACCATGGCTTTTATTACTCTTTCTACACCGGCATCGACGCTGCAATCGGGCCCGTCAAATGCAAATTTCGATAAGTTCTTCGCAACGCCGAAGCCTCCCGGGAAAATCAAAGCATCAAAATCATCCGGTCTGAAATCATCGAGTTTTTTGATATTACCGCGTGCAATCCGTGCCGATTCTACAAGCACATTCCTGATTTCTTTCATTTCCTCACCTGTAACATGATTTATCACGTGATGCTGCTGAATGTCAGGTGCAAAAATCTCATATTCGCCACCGTTCTTAACGATGGCATGAAGGGTCATGGTTGCTTCATGTATCTCGCTGCCGTCATACACACCGCAACCGGCGAGTACCATTGCAAATTTTCTCTTTTTCGCCATTTTTCCTGGTTTTATGATTATTAGAAAACACAATTTATCAAATCAATTGAAAAAAACCAATACCGGTTAAACCCCTTTTCTTCTGAATACAGTGAGAATAGTATGTATAAGTATTTGAAAATCTACAAATACCGACATGTTTTCGAGGTATATCATGTCGTATTTCAATCTCTGGATCATTTGGTCAACATTCTCAGCATACCCGTATCTGACC
Organism: Bacteroidales bacterium; assembly: GCA_007131165.1. Taxonomy (GTDB): domain Bacteria; phylum Bacteroidota; class Bacteroidia; order Bacteroidales; family PUMT01; genus PXAP01. The sequence continues at coordinate 11,019 of SLRB01000032.1, forward strand.
TGCCCCCATGATGTAATTCCCGGCTTTATCCTTAGAAGCAATTTGTAGTGTGGCGCCTTTTCAACTATTCTGTCAATAAAAAACTTTCGTTCGGGGCGTGGACCAACAACAGACATTTCCCCCTTCAGGACATTGAAGAAGTTGGGAATTTCGTCAAGCCTGGTTTTGCGCAAAAACCTGCCCGGACATGTCACCCTCCGGTCATTTTCAGATGACAGTTCAGGGCCGTTTTTTTCGGCGTTATCAATCATGGTCCGGAATTTATATATCCTGAAAGGTTTTCCGTTGCGTCCTATACGTTCATGACTATATATTACAGGCCCCTTCGAATCAATTTTTATCCAAAGTGCTATTGCTATTGAGACTGGAAGAAGTGCTACAAGCGCGATGACCGATAGTATTATGTCAATTACCTGCTTCAGGTTACGCTGCCATACAGGCATCAGGTGATGACTCAGCTGAATCAGCGGGGTTGCGATAATTGTATTTATCCTGACTCTTCCCGTAAGGATATCATGCATACCCGGAATTGCCTTAATAACCAGGTCAGGATGGTCAAGGCGGTTCATTATCCGCTCAATCTTCCCGTTTTCAGAAGGTTCAATCGCTATTATAACCTCCTCTACTCCCTTTTCTTCGATTACCCTGTCAATATCGTCAAGAGATCCGAGACGGGGCAGGTAACTATCCATAGGGCAGGAATTATTGCCGTTTATATTAATATACCCGATGAATTTATTACCGGTCGGCCTTATCTGGTTGTTTATCTCGGAGAATATCTCCACAGCTTTCCTGTCGCTTCCTATTATGAGAGTGTTGAACCCCAGCCTGCCTTTCCTGATGGCTCTCGTTGTTGCTGAGGTTATGGCAAGTCTTGGTATATAGGAGACGGCAAAATGGATACCGAAGTATACAAACATGATCCTGAAGTAGGTGGTCAGGTTACCTTCAGCCATGCCTGTCCCGAATAGGAATGCAATTATTATTACTGTACCTGATGCCGAAGCAATAATTGAATACCCAATCTCTTTCAACCTTGATCTGCGGAAAACATCGCGGTAAAATCCCAGGAACAGGTATAAGCCGGCCCAGACAACAGGCGTTAGTGCAAGGCCCCGGTAAAACTCATTCCATCCCATTCCTGCGATGAATGGAGGTGACAGGACACCGTTGCCGGTTTCAGGATAGAGCAAGAAAAATAATATCCAGCTGAAAAGGGCTGACAGAAGGTCGGGAATGAGATATTTTAAACGTTGCCTGGTGTGATCCATGATCATTTTGTGATACCGGCCTTTTGACGGATTAAAGAATTCAGCTCTGTTGTTTTGTACATGTCGAAAAGATCTCTTCCTGCCGTACTGTTGGTGGCGACTGCCCGGCTAAATCTTTCAAGGTCATAATACAGGTAGCTATCATCTATGCGTCCAAATTCAGAATATTTATAGCTGACTTTTCTCCCGGTTTGGGTTTTATCATATATTCCGAGTCTGTTATTATGAACATCTACCTTCATAAGCCGGTCTTTCTGATATATGTCTATTTCAAAACCTTCGTTGCCGGTGAGGGTTGTATAGATGATGCTGGCAGCTGATCCGTTGTCAAATTCTATTCTTGCACTAAGAAATCCAAAGAACGATGCTCCTCCGGGTTGTTTCAGCGCATAGACCTTTTTTACATTTGATGTACAAACAGAAAGAATTATATCGACAATTTTATGCAGGTTGCCGGCAATACCAGGGTCGCATTGCCCGGTTAATGTTGCAGATGTCATCATTTTTATTTCCATCAGCAGCGGATGCGCGATCATTGGGTAGCAGGCATCGAGTGCCGGGTTAGCGTGTGCATTCTTTCTTGCTTGAATAACTGTCTGGGATTCTTCACTAAGTTTTATCAGGCATGTAATATCTTCTGCCGAGAGCCCGTCTGTATTCAGAAGCATTGCGTGCCTTGAATTTTTGAGAGCTTCTGAGAGCAGGCCTGTAGTGCCGGGAGTTATAGTTTTGAAAATAAGGGCGTCGGTTTTTTCTATCAGCTCCTTCTCTGTCAGTCGAGCCGGCGCTCCCCGGTAGTATTCTGCCTGATTACTATCTGAGGTATCGCAAAAACCTGAAACTTCAAAACCCGGATGCCTCATTACTGTCTGCATCTGTGGGTCTGTAGGGTTGCCAACGAGGCCGGTTTTCAACATATCGGTGAGTTTGGAACAAATGTAGATTAATTTTTTTTCATTAAAAATTCCACACTGACAAATGAAAAAAAATTAATCGGAAAGCGAAGCGGTTCCTTTTTTTTATCCATAGCTACTTTTAGCCCATACAGGCAGGAGCAGGTTCTCAATAACCGAAAAATAATGTATTTTAGCAAATCATAGCAGTTCAGGAAATATTTACCAAATCATAATAACCACATTTCCGGCAATGAATGATTCATACCAGCATAAAGGTCTCCGCAGAAACCTTGTAGAAGAGGTCAGGAATAAAGGGATAGAAGATGAGAGAGTATTGGAGGCAATATTTAAGGTTCCGAGACATCTTTTCATGGATACAGGATTTGTTAAATATGCATACAAAGACCAGGCATTTCCAATAGGATGCGGCCAGACAATCTCGCAACCTTATACAGTGGCATTCCAGACGCAGCTCCTGGATGTCAGGAAACACAGCAAGGTACTGGAGGTCGGTACGGGATCCGGGTATCAGACAGCCGTATTATGCGAGCTTGGTGCAAAGGTATATACCATTGAACGGCAGCGGGAACTTTATATAAAGGCACAATCGTTCCTCCAGTCAATAGGTTACAAAGCCACTTTCTTTTATGGCGACGGATATGAGGGTAAACCCTCATATGGTCCGTTTGACAGAATTCTGGTAACCGCCGGTGCCGGGGAAATTCCTGAAAAGCTGAAATCACAGCTTAAAACCGGGGGGGTAATGGTTATCCCGGTGGGTGACAGTAACTGCCAGGTAATGACCAGGATTGTGAGAAAAGGTGAGGATGAGTTTGATTTCACTGAACATGGACGGTTTGTTTTTGTCCCCCTTGTAAAAGGCAAAGAGGGTTGACGGCTGGGTTTATTCCGGTGCAAGGCCTTTACCTTTGCTGACACATTGTTGCGTACGGCCCCGCTTTTTAAAGGATTTGGTTTTAACACCAATAATAATTAAGCAAAAACAAGAGGTTATGATCAAGGTGCAGAAATTTGTGTTCAATCCATTCCAGGAAAATTCGTTCATACTGTATGATGAGACAGGGGACTGTATCCTTGTCGATATGGGCAGCTATACGGTTGATGAAAAGAAGGAGGTACTTTTTTTTATTGAGAACAACAAACTTAAACCGGTAATGTTAGTGAATACTCATTGCCATGTCGACCACCTGTTAGGTAATTCTTTTTTCAAAAACAAGCTGAAGGTTCCCGTTGCAGCTCATGCAGATGATGAATTCCTGGTAAATACCGCTGTAGAGCATGGCACTATGTTTGGCTTTGAAGTTGAGGAACCTCCTGCTCCAGATCTGTACCTTGAAGAGGGACAAAACATTACCTTCGGAAGTTCATTTCTCGAAGTCCTCCATGTACCCGGACACTCTCCCGGAAGCGTGGCTCTTTACAGCAATCACGATGGGTTTGTTATTACGGGCGATGTGCTGTTCAGCGGAGGCATTGGCCGGACAGACCTTCCCGGAGGAGATTACGATACCCTGATAAGGTCTATCACAGAAAAACTGATGGTTCTTCCTGATGAGGTGACAGTTTATCCGGGACACGGACCGGAATCAACCATTGGCGAAGAGAAGCATTCCAATCCGTTCCTGAGGGGATAACAGACAATATTTACGCCTGGTACCTGAGGTATTTGCGGGCCGGGTGTGAAGTCAATGTTTGCAAGACCCGGTCTACAGGGTCAACTTGCCTGCCGTTCTGTGAATCTTTTCCAGGCAACCGGATGGTTGCATCTCCGGGAAGTCATCAGCTATATTATTGAGCATATCATGATATTTGTCTTGTTAAACAAGACAACCA
>SLRB01000382.1 GCA_007131165.1 Bacteroidales bacterium
ACAGCGGTTTGCTGCACCTGCCATGGTTGGAAGCATTGCGGTAAAACCGGCGTACCTTCCGAATACCTCAAGTACAAGGAAGCGTTCATGAGAGCCGGCCGACGTACGCAGTATATGGGTCATCATTATTGTACGGGTAATACAGGTACTGAAGCCGATGCAGTAATCGGTGCCGGGCACGTCATTGTCCATTGTTTTGGGTATGGCAATAACCTTAAACCCTTCCCTGTACAAACGAACGCCATAACTCAGGGTATCATCGCCGCCTATAGGTATTAGGAAGTCAATGTTCAGAAATGCAAGGTTCTTAAGTACGTCGGGTGTCAGGTCATTGATCTCGTCTTTGTATTTGTCCTTGAGATGGTCAGGCACCTGGTTTTTCTTAACCTTGCTGGGATTGGTCCTGGAACTGTGAAGGAATGTACCTCCTGTCCTTCCTGCTTTATTGACTATCTCTTCAGTAAGCTCCAGATAAAATTCCTTGTTGTTTGCCTTGGGTTCGGGTTTCATCTCCATAATACCCGCCCAGCCGCGCCTGATTCCGATTACTTTGTAACCTTCACGCAGAGCTCTTATCGTTACCGCCCTTATTGCAGGGTTCAATCCAGGAACATCTCCTCCTCCGGTAAGAATCCCGATTATTCCTTTTACCTTTTTTGTTGTTGCCATGATATTAGTTTAGTTAATTGTTGATTTTTGAAGAGCCTAAAAGTATAAAAAAAACCCTAATGGTCAAAAACGTCTCCGGGATATTTGATCTGCTGCTGCTTATAAACCTTCTGTACCCCCGTTAGTCACAGCCGTCTACCTCCTCTATTTCAAGATCCCTGATTTCCCAGCTGAACTCTTCTGACTCAAGTTCTTCGTTACTCAATGTGCCGCTTTGGTAATACATACCGTTAAGCCTGCCTGTTTTGGAGCGCCGGGAACGAATGCACAGTTCGGTTAAGTCGCTGCTCTCTACAAGTTTGGGGCCCATGTAGAATTCAATAACATAGTTTACCGATACTGCATGACGATTCCTGTTTCTTATACGGAGCCTCAGTTCAAGCGGACTGTCGCTGTCACGCCAGTCGGAGTTTGCCCACCTGTATTCTATTATTACTCCCTCAACTTCTGAATGCTCTACATAGCGCCTTTGCGCCGAGGTGTCATGGCTGCTGGCAAATGCCAGTAATGCGAATGTGGAAAATGTTAATAGAAGATACTTTTTCATTTGTACTAATTTTAGTTATGGATTAGTTAAACAATGTGTTACTAAATCAAGAGCCGGGTATATTTAAAAACGTTGTGAATATAAGCATTGTTATAATAATTCTTTACCATTATCTTCTGATCCTGGCTCCTGCATGTAATTCAAAGGCTTTTTCCAGCTTTTCCATAACCGCATCAATCGTATCATCTCTTAATGTGCCCTTCATATCCTGAAGGATAAAGCTTACAGCGTAGGATTTCTTTCCTTCTGCTATCTTATCTCCCTCATATATGTCGAAGAGTACCATGTTTTTAATTAGTTTCTTCTCAGTTTTGAAAGCGATTTCTTTAATTTTGGCGAATTTTATGCTTTTGTTCAGTTCCATGGCAAGATCGCGCCGCACTTCGGGGAACCTGGGCAGTTCATGATATGCTTTTTCTCTTCCTGTTGCCTCTTTTACGAGCTGTGCCCATCTGATATCTGCATAAAAAACCGTGTTTTTTATGCCTGCATTGGTTGTTATTGTGGGATGTACCGCACCATACTCAGCAAGGAGCTCTTCTTTTGATCTGACCGTAAGCCCGTACTGGAAAATACTGTTTTTGGTTTCATCCTGGCCGAATTCTTCCAATTCAAGTCCGAGTCTCCTGAAAACAGATGAAATATAAGCTTTTATGTCGAAGAAATCAGCCTCCTTACCTGCCCGGTTCCACAATGTCTTTCCCGTTTTACCCGAAATGAATAAACCAAGGTGCAGGTTCTCCCTGTAGCCTTCCAGATCTCCTTTCTTACCGTCAGGACCTGTATAGCTGTATACGTTCCCGAACTCGTAAAGCTTGAGGTCGGGGTTTTGCCGGTTAGCATTATACAAAATTGCCTCCAGTCCCCCGAAAAGCAGTATCTGCCGCATGCAATCAAGATCGGAGCTGAGGGGGTTAAGTATTTTTACGAGCTTTTTTTCCGGGTATTCCGGAATGTGCTTATAGTATGATGACCTTGTAATTGAGTTTGACATCATCTCGTTAAACCCCATGCTGCTAAGCATATCGGAAATTGTATTGATGTGCTTTTCCCGGTCGGGTTTTTCCGAATATGAGAGTGTTGACTGCACCGTTTGAGGAACAGGTATATTGTTATACCCGTAAATGCGAAGGATTTCTTCAACCACGTCGGCAGGTCTTGTTACTTCCACCCTGTACAGGGGAACCTCGATCAGCAGGATGCCAGGCTCCTCATTAACAATTTTAAAATCGAGAAGTTGAAGGATCCTCCTGATTTCTCCAACCGGCAACTCCATCCCCACAAGGGTGTTGACATAATTTATTTCCAGCTTAATTCTTAAGGGTTCAGCTGGTAAAGGATAGACATCGTTAACATCTGATGATATTTCACCTCCTGCGATCTCTTTGATAAGTAATGCTGCCCTTTTGAGGGCGTAAACGGTAGCTGAAGGATCTGTGCCTCTTTCAAAGCGGAAGGAGGCATCGGTGCTTAAGCTATGCCTTCGGGCTGTTTTGCGGACAGATACGGGGTCGAAACATGCACTTTCCAGGAAAATGCAGGTCGTTTTTTCATCGACCCCGGAATCCCTGCCACCAAGTACACCCGCTATGCACATGCCTTCGCTCTCGTTGCAGATAATGAGATCTTCCGGATGTATCTCCCTCTCCTCATCATCAAGGGTAACAAGTTTTGACCCTGCAGGCAGATGCCCTACTATCACCTTTCTGCCTTTGATGCCGGCTGCATCGAAAGCGTGCAGTGGCTGCCCCGTTTCGTGCAGTACATAGTTGGTTATGTCTACCACGTTGTTGACCGGCTTGAGGCCTATGGCCCTCATTCTGTTCTGCAACCATGCCGGTGATGGCGACACCTGAACTCCAGAAAGCGTAAGTCCGCTGTATCTTCTGCATCTGCCGGGCTCGTTTATAATGATATCTATTGGAAAGCTGTTGTTATCAGGTGCAAAATTACCGACATCCGGCCGTATTAAATTTACTTCATTCCTGAGTCCAATTCTTGCAGCGAGATCGCGGGCAACGCCGAAATGTGAGGCAGCATCTATCCGGTTTGGGGTAAGGCCTATCTCAAATACAGTGTCTGTTTCAATTTTAAAATATCCGGCTGCAGGGCTGCCTGGAACGGCTTCATCTTCAAGTACCATTATACCTTCGTGCGAATCACCCAGACCTAATTCATTTTCTGAGCATATCATACCTCCCGAGACTTCTCCCCTGATACGTGTTTTCTTTATCCTTACTGGTTTATCGTTAATGTACAGTGTCGAACCTGCGGGGGCAACGGGAACCTTCTGGCCGGTCCTTACATTGGGTGCCCCGCAGACAATCTGCACCGGGTTGCCGCTTCCTGTATCCACATCTGCGAGAAACAGTTTTTCTGCTTCCGGGTGTTTTCTGCATGAAACAATTTCACCTATAACAATACCTTCAAGTCCTCCTTTGACTGAGTGGAAAGGTTCAATGCCTTCAACCTCCAATCCGGTATCTGTTAGTATGCTGGCGATTTCTTCCGGTTGCAGGGCTGTTTTCAAATATTGCCTTATCCAGTTGAGTGAGATCTTCATAAACTATTGTCAATAGGTTTAAAATTCCAAAAGTAAGCAAAAAATAAAATTATAGATTGCCATGAGATCAAAACCTCAATGATGGCACATAGATATTGCGAGCCTTCTTCATTGAAACAAGCAATCAAATAGATATATTTATCCTGTAAAAAAGCCGGAGTTTTGTTTTGAAAATTAACAAAATTTTGACTTACAGTCGGAACTGCTTCGCTTTACTATGAATTTTTTTTCATTTGTCAGTGTGTAATTTTTAATGAAAAAAATTTCATCTACATTTGCCAAATATTATCAAAAAAACAGGAAAAATTGGAACCAGACAACAACAGGCC
>SLRB01000288.1 GCA_007131165.1 Bacteroidales bacterium
GTTAAAACTCTTTTCACTTCTCCCGATTTTAGCAGGTTCTTTTTTGTGATAGCTCACTTACAGTATCCGGTGCAGTTGTCTTACCGGCATCTTTTTTACTCTGTATTCGTGAGTTTATATTTTTTTTGCGACCAGAACATAATGATTATGCCCAGCGCAAGAAATGATGCAGCCAGAGTGAATGTAAATGTAAAGCCTGCGAGTTCATAAATAAGCACACCGGCAAGCGGCATGAAAAGAGCTCTTACCCCGGTAAGTGACAGGTGTATTGACTGGTAATCGCCTGCCTCATTCTTATTACAGAAATAGGCCGAACCAATACTCCATGATATTGCCATTGTCGAAATGAACAGGCTGTTGAAGATGACACCTGCCAGTAACGTGAAGTATATCTGTAACCCCAGGATATCGATATACACAGGGAATGCCAGGGTAAGCGGAAAAGAAAGCAGGTAAAGAGCGAGAGATCCGTATGTTAAGGAAGCAAATTTTCTTGGATCGGTATTGACAAGCATTCTGCCAAAAACCGGAAGCAGAAAAATAGCTATCAGGTTATAGAAATTTTTATAAAAGGCAACGCTTGAGTAGTTCAGACCAATAGCCCTGTCAAAAAAAATGGTAATAACTGAATTCGTACCCATAAATGCCAGTCCGTAAAGCATAAAACCCACCTGGTAATGCAGATAGGGACGGTTAGTACGGAATATGCCTTTTACCCTTTGCAGTGCATCGCTTAGTATCTTTTTATCGATTATTGCCTTATGAGTATTATCTTCTTTTTCGAAAGGTATGGATGTGAGCAGGAAAACCGAAACAATTCCAAGAAGTGCCACAAGCGGGTATATATAGGTAAATGCAAATGGATCTCTGTCAAGAAGGAATCCAAACATGAAGGTGGCAGCCAAAGTTGTGATCTTTTTGGAAGAGGTAGCGTATGAATAAAGTTTGCCGAAGTTTGCCGCAGAATAGTTTTGTTTAAGCAATATGTTAATTGAAGGAAATATTAATGGTGAAGCCAGATACCATACAAGAAAAATAAACAGGAAAACATAATGGTAAACCGAATCTGCCCCCATATCTGCAACACTTCTCGGGAAAAAAAGAAGCAGCAGCAATGGTAGCCGGGTTAACAGTGCTGTAAGCCTGAGCAGCTTCTGTTTGTTCTGGACACGATGCAGTATTTCGTTAATGAATATTGCTACGATCAGCACTACCATACTGAACTGAAAAAGCATGCTTACCTGGTATGGTGAGCCGTTAAGGCTTTTCAGGAACACAAATTCGTTAAGCACCAGTATACCACTGATAATCCCTTCAAGGAAAGAATATGTCAGATGCAGAAAGAAGGTTTTTCTCTCGCGGCTTTCAATATGTGTCAGAAAGTTCATTAAAATTGCAAAAATACTGTTAAACCGAATTACTGAACAATATTAATTGTCATATTGTTCCGGTATTTTATAAATATTTACTTTGTCAGGCTATTCGGAATTAATATTTATCTTTAGGTTTTTCCGGAACTTGATGATATCTGTAATAAATTCAAATCATTCAGAGAATATGACTGAAAGAAAAAACAAAATTATTGTCCCCCTGGATTTTCACGAACAATCAATGATAGCGCTTGAACAGACCAGGGGTATAGCAAAGTTCATGAATGCGGAAGTTATCATACTTTATATAATTGAAACTACCGATGTTATCACCTCCATGTTTATGAAGGATGAGCAGCAGAAAAAGATATACAATGTAGTGGAGCATAAGCTTAAAGAGCTTGCCGCAGCAACAGCAGAGAAATACGGTTTCCCTGTATCTGTAAGGATAGAAAAAGGCAAGGTTTATGAACAGATACTGAGGGTGGCCGATGAGGTTAGAGCCAGGTTTATTATTATGGGAAAAAATGATGTCGATGAGGGGTACAAAAGATTTATAGGAACAAATACCAGCCATGTAATTGCCAATTCCGGCTGCCCGGTGATAACAATAAAGGGTAAGGAGCATAATCTGGGAGTCAGGAATATAGTACTCCCTCTTGACCTTACAAAAAAGACGAGGGAAAAGGTATTCAATGCAGTATCGTTCGGATTGCATTTCAATTCGGCAATATGGATGGTGTCTGTACTAACAGGTGGTATTAGCATGATCAGTAGCCGGATATATGCAAAAATGAAGAGGGCTAAAGCTATGATCGAAGAAAATGGAGTTCCCTGCAATATAAAGCTTTTCAAAAGAAGCTCAACTCCCGATTATGAGGTTATAATTAAGTATGCCGCTGATATTGATGCCGATCTTATAATGATAATGACCCACCAGGAATCGAGATGGCAGGACCATTACATTGGCAGGTTTGCCCACGAGGTGATCAACCGGTCAGATATACCTGTAATGACCATGATACCCAGCGATCCCAAAAAAAGCAAAAAGGTTGTAAAGACTTTCGTTGATCCTTTCGGTATTTTTGGCCGGAACAAGAAATAACTGGGCTAATGGATGTGCAGGAAAAGAAAAAACAACGCTATGAACGGATAGAGGAGCAGATCGGCGGACTGCTGGAAAAGAGTGATGATGTAATTGCACGTATGGCAACCGTTATTGCAATTCTGCACCATAAGATGGACGGGTTCTTCTGGACCGGGTTTTATATTCTGCGAGGCAGGAAACTGGTAGTAGGCCCTTACCAGGGGCCTGTAGCATGCCAGGAGCTCGAATACGGGAAAGGTGTTTGCTGGGCATCTGTGCTACAGGAAAAAACTGTTGTGGTTGAAAATGTGCATGATTTCCCGGGTCACATTGCCTGTGATGCACGTTCAAAGTCGGAGATCGTTGTGCCGCTCAGAAATAGAGACGGAGATATTATTGCCGTGCTGGATGTTGACAGCTCCAGGTACGGAAATTTTGATGAAATTGATGCGACCGGACTTGAAAAGATTGTTGGCATGATCCTTCCCTGATCGCATTTTTAAGTATTACAGCTTAGATTAACTGTTCTGGAAATGACCAGGTACTCCGTTCTGCTTTCTGCTATTTACCTTTCCTCCACCTTCTGAAGGCACTGCCATTGGGGGTTTTTCCAAGCATGGACTTACGCAGAGGGAATATTCCCTCATTAACGTATCTCACATCTTCGACTGAATAAAATGCCCTGGGATTATATTTCTTAATAACGTCAATCACGTATTTGAGCTCTCTTCTGTGAATAACCGTGTATATCACGTGCACGTCATCCTTTGTTCCTCTTGCTTCGACACTGGTTATACCGCATCCCATTGCTGTAAGCCGCTCGATTAAAAGATCGGCAGGCTTCTGGGTGATAATACGCACTATCATAACACCCATCGCTATCTTCTCTTCCAGCAGCATCCCAACATAATTGCCCGCTGCAAATCCTCCTGCATAAGCAACATAGTTAATATAATTATCAAGGTTCTGCATGATTCTGGATATTGCAAGTATCCAAATAAAAACCTCAAAAAATCCAAGTATTGGTGCAAGGTACTTTTTCCCTTTCGATACAAAAATTATCCTGATTGTTCCGATGGTAACATACCCTACCCTCGAAAGGAAGATCAGAATCGGGAGTATTACGTAATTAAAAACATTGGTGTCAAGAAATGTGCCTTCCATGAATATTTTAATCTATATAAGTGTTTGTATGTCAATATACATGATTGCGGTTAGTTCTCTGTTTCAAGCCGTTTATCCCGGGTACTAAAACCGTACAAAATTACATTAAAAAACATTTGCATAATCTATAAATTGACCATATCTTGTGATTGATTTACTACAATCAACGGTAAATTATTTGAAATATTAACCCCGCTCCTGAAACATTGCAACATCAAATCATAGTATAATTTAATAAAACAATTCTGACAACCCATTAAACTGGTTATTGCTTTCGGATTACATCGAACTAAGGATTTTTGGAACGGGTGCTGAAGTTTGCCAAAACTCTTCAATGAGTTATAGGTTTTATGTCGTTTATGTTTATTGATCAGGGAGTTATTAAAGACAGATAAGTTCAATAATATATACAGAATTAAAAAGCATATCATGAGAAAATTTCTACATTGTATTTTCGTGATAGTATTGTGTTCATCATTCTTCTTAA
>SLRB01000357.1 GCA_007131165.1 Bacteroidales bacterium
TACTTATATTTCAATCTACCAGGACAACAATGGAGCCCATTCATATTGAAAGTACAAACCGAACTCCCTTTGTCAGCTTGTCCCCTACCGGCAAATTCAAAATACGAGGAAGGTCCATTCATGAGAACCCTTCAAAGTTCTTCGATCCGCTGATAGATTGGATGAATCAGTATGTAGAAAATCCTATAGATCCTACTGTATTTGATATTGAGCTTGAGTATTTTAATTCGGGTTCTCAAAGATACATACTTGATATTCTATGGCTATTATTTGAAAAGTTGAAAGACAAAAAGTTTATTGTTAACTGGTATTACGAAGAGGGTGATGATGATCTTCTTGAGCGGGGTCAGTACTATGAATCTGTTCTTAACATGAAGTTCAACTTTATTGAATTTGAATAGTAAGGTTTTTCCCCTCCTTTTCTTCCTTTTCAATTTCCAGCGCCATTTTCCAGCTTATCCTGTGATCATGGGCTTCAAGTAATTCACTTATGCAATGTGAACAGATAATTTCACGTGATGCTGTTTTTTTACAACGCTCGCACGGTTGGCCAGATCCGCTTTTATGCATACCGGGTTGTTTAATTAATGATTTATACCCGGTTTACGGCTTGTAAAGCCTCATTGTTACGGTCAGGCAGGTGTTTTGCATCATTTTTCAAACTTTTTATTTACTTCCTTCTCAAGTAGTCAACGTTTCAATGAAAACCAATAAAAAAGATCTGTACGATCTTTTGAGCACACATTCCTTAGGGCAAAGACCAGCCGGTAAATAACCACCAGCGAAAGGTCAATGTTTCTGAAAAGATCAAATAGCCTAACCGTTATATATTTACTATCAACATCTAAAGGTACTGATCCTCATCATTGCTGAGCAGAAGCTTGCATACCATGGGTTCCCCGTAAGGGTTACGGTTATATCTTGCAGGAGAATACCCTGCATCAATTGTCCATACCTCAATATCAGGGTACCTTGCTGCAAGTATGAGCGATGAAAGGGTGAAAGGTTTAGGTCCTACGGGCAGTATGGCCACCTGGCTGGAAAGCCGCAACCTGAGAGTAATTTCGGTAAGAAGAGCATCTGTTTTTTTGAAATCCTCTACAGGATACTTGATCACATTCTCCGGCGAAATTCTTTTAAGTAACTTCTTATTGTTTTTCATAACCCTGTCAGCATATCTGATGTCAAAGGCGGGATCAGAATAGAAAGCATGAATCTTATCGTATTTAATCCTTTCTATTACTTTCTGGGTAAGATACTTCTCATATCCAAGTCCCAGAATAAGTGCTACAGGCTTGCCGGTTTTCCTGTTAGCCTTCATCAGTCCCCGCGGCGACGAAAGCAGAGCCCTGGCTTCAGCACTCATAGGTTCGGCAAATACAGCAGGGGTATATGAAAAATAAAGCTCAAGGTTCTCAATTGAAAGCTCATTTGATATAAAATGTTTCAAAATGCAGGCATACCATAATTTACTCATGCAGGAGTAATCAATCAGTATACGAACCTGGCCTCCACCTCCATGGTTGCTGCATATGGCCGAAAGGATTTTTGTAAGTTCTGTTGTATCACAGGCTGATTCTTCAATAAAATTAAACCCTTCGTCAGCAAATCTTTTATCATTCTTCTTCCGGTCAAACAGCTCTTTATTGTCGTCAAATGCCAGTACTATCTTTGTTCTGGATTTTATTCCGGCATTATCTATTAGAAATGTGCAGCGGTTTTCGTATCCCGATGCCGCTATAAAATAATCGAAACCGGCATTATTTAACTGATCAAAACCAACCTGATGTGCAAAAATAAGCTCCATACGAAGGAAAAGGAAAAGACTTCCAATAAGGACGCCAAATATAGAAATACTAATCAGTTTTATAAACTCCTACCTCCCCAATATGATAATACTCGACAAATTCCATTAAGTTTTCTTTGGATGGTGATTTTTTTTATATGTTTACATGTTTTATAACATAAAACCTTCTGATGATACGTAAAGTTTTGATTGCCAACAGAGGCGAAATTGCGGTACGGATAATCCGTTCATGCAGGGAGATGGGAATTGGGACGGTTGCGGTTTTTTCTGACGCAGACAGAAAATCATTACACGTGAGATATGCTGATGAAGCAATCCACATCGGCCCCTCCCCTTCTGCTGAAAGCTACCTTGTTAAGGAAAAAATAGTAGAAGCTGCAAAACGTACCGGAGCCGATGCTATACACCCGGGGTATGGCTTCCTCTCAGAAAATGCAGATTTTGCCGATCTGGTAAGGAGCGAAGACATCATCTTTATTGGACCTCAGGCAGATAGCATAAGATTAATGGGCGATAAGATATCTGCCAGAACTATTATGACCCAGGCCGGTGTCCCTGTAGTACCGGGAACAACCGGCAAGATTACCGGCGAGAAGGAAGCACTGAAGGTATTAAACAGTATTGGCCTCCCGGTTATGATAAAGGCAAGTGCAGGTGGAGGCGGGAAAGGAATGCGACTGGTTTACAACCAAAAGGATTTCCTTAAGGCACTGAACTCAGCACGTTCCGAATCGATGGCAGCCTTCGGAGACGATGCTATATATATTGAAAAATACATTCAATCACCCCACCACATTGAATTCCAGGTACTTGCTGACAGTCACGGAAACGTAATACACCTGTTTGAACGCGAATGTTCAATTCAACGAAGACACCAGAAGATTATCGAAGAAACCCCTTCTCCTATTATGACACCTGAGCTGAGGAGGGAAATGGGAGAGAAAGCCATTGCAGCCGCACGTTCTGTAAACTATGAAGGAGCCGGTACTATAGAATTTTTAGTCGACGACAATCTAAATTATTACTTCCTTGAAATGAACACCCGGTTGCAGGTTGAGCACCCTATTACCGAAAGGGTAACCGGAGTTGACCTTGTAAAGGAACAGATAAGGATCGCGGCAGGTAAAGAGCTGGGTTACCGTCAGGAGGAGTTATTCCAGGACGGTCATGCACTTGAGTGCAGAATATATGCAGAAGATCCTGATAACAATTTCATGCCCAGTCCAGGACTAATAAGGAAAATAACCGAGCCTATGGGTTTCGGGGTAAGAACCGACGGTTATGTTTACGAGGGCTATGAGATACCGGTATACTACGATCCGATGATCTCCAAGCTAATAACCTGGGGTAAAACAAGGGATGAGGCGATCACAAGAATGCTCCGGTCACTTGAAGAATATTATATTATGGGTATTCGTACTTCCATAGACTTTCTAAAACGAATTATGGAAATCCCTGATTTTGTTAAGGGGAAATATGATACTCATTTTATAGAAACCCACGAAAAGGTACTTTTTGCTCCATACGACGATATGCCCTTAACAGAAGACCTTTCAATGATAGTGGCATATTTGGAATATCTTGAAAAGGCAAAGATCAAAACAAACGGCGTCCCTTCGCAGCCTGTTTCGAACTGGAAAATCCAGAACAGGAACCAGCATCTTGTACGCTGGTAATGAGGATAACCCATCAACTACATGTATTATATGTCATCAATTGAATTAAAGTGCGGCGAACGAAAAGTGCCGGTCGAGATTATCGGGAAAAAAGACAACAGGCTGCATGTGCGGCTTGGCGAAACCGACTACCACCTTGACATAATCAAAGTGGAAAAGAACATTTACTCAATTCTTCTTGACGGCAGATCGTATGACATTGAAGTAGCCGCCACCGAAATGAAAAACACATATACCGCAAGGTATTTATGTCACTCATATAGTATTGAGGTACTCGATGCCGAAACCAGGTATATGAGAAGCAGGTTGAGCGCACTTGGCGAAAGCCAGGAGAACACCATTTCATGTCCGATGCCAGGAAAAATAGTAAAAATTCCAGTTAAAAAGGGAGATAAGGTTAATGCCGGCGAAGTAGTTATTGTTGTATCGGCAATGAAGATGGAAAGCGAATATAAAACGGGTAAGTCTGGGCTAATAAAAGAAATACTTGTTAACGAGGGAGACGTGATTGAAGCAAATATGGCTCTCATAGTTCTTGAATAATCACTTGAAAACCACCAATTATTCATTATGTCAAAACTTGAAGATAAGTTCAGGGAACTGGACGAAAGAAATCATGAAGCCAGCCTTGGCGGTGGCCAGGAAAGAGTTAATAAGCAGCACACGGCAGGAAAACTTACTGCAAGGGAACGAATAGAGCTGCTGCTTGATAAGGGTACTTTTGTCGAAATTGACAAAATGGTGAGGCATCGCTGCACCGACTTTGGAATGGAAAATAATAAGATAGCAGGTGACGGGGTGGTTTCAGGATACGGAAAGATTGACGGCAGGGCTGTATGTGTCTTTGCACAGGACTTTACGGTATTTGGAGGGACATTGAGCCGTGCAAACGCCGACAAAGTTGTAAAAATAATGGAAATGGCCACGAAGATGGGAGCTCCGCTTATTGGACTGAATGACTCGGGTGGTGCAAGGATTCAGGAGGGCGTCCAGAGCCTTGCAGGATATGCAGATATTTTTCATCGTAATGTAAGAGCTTCGGGCGTGATACCTCAAATATCGGCTATACTGGGCCCCTGTGCAGGTGGCGCCGTATACTCGCCCGCTCTTACCGATTTCATCATAATGACCCGTGAAAGCAGCTATATGTTCGTTACCGGCCCGGATGTAATAAAAGCGGTTACACATGAGGAAGTGTCAAAGGAGGAACTGGGAGGTGCTATGACCCATAACTCAAAGAGCGGGGTTGCCCACCTCATTGGCGAGAACGATGAAAATGCAATGATGATGGTAAGGGAACTGATTGGTTTTCTGCCCTCAAACAATATGGAAGATCCCCCTACAATTCCCTGCACCGACGATACCAGCCGGGAGGATGAAAATCTGCAAACTCTGGTTCCTGCCGATCCTAACAAGCCTTATGACATGATGTCAATAATCGGGTCTGTTATCGACGACAATAACTTCTTTGAGATAATGCCACACTATGCACGAAGCATGATTACCGGTTTTGCCCGTCTTTCTGGCAAAACCGTAGGAATTGTTGCTAATCAGCCAGCATTCCTGGCAGGAGTGCTGGATATAAATTCTTCAGTAAAAGCAGCCAGGTTTGTGAGATTTTGCGATGCATTTAACATTCCCATAATTACTCTCATGGATGTACCAGGTTTCCTGCCCGGCACAAACCAGGAGTTTGGCGGTATAATAAAACACGGGGCAAAACTTCTCTATGCATATTCAGAAGCTACAGTACCAAAAATAACACTTATAACCAGGAAAGCATACGGGGGTGCTTATTGTGTTATGGCAAGCAAACATATTGGCGCCGACATAAACCTTGCATATCCTACTGCCGAGATTGCCGTAATGGGCCCTGAGGGTGCAGTTAATATCATTTTCAGGCATAAAATATCGGATGATGAAAAAACAGCTGCAGTAGAAGAATATAGAAAAGCTTTTGCAAATCCATATAAAGCAGCTGAGTTGGGATATATCGATGAGGTAATATACCCGCGCGAAACAAGGAAAAAACTAATTACTGCCCTTGAAATTTGCCAGAATAAAAGCGAAGCCGGGCCACGCCGCAAGCATGGTAATATCCCCTTGTAATATTTACCTGAGTTCGGCAATATCAGGATAAAGGAAGGGCAGGCTTTCCAGATAATAAAAAAGGTCATGATCAGGCCACTCTCCTATTCTGTTCAGTGAAGTCTGGACTTCCCTGTTAATCTCCCTTGACAATGCCGTCCCCCTGTAGGTGCTGGAGTTGAAGAACACCGCCCATGTCAGTCCGTTATTCTGGCGCATAACAAGTGCTGAAGTACCTGCGAAAGTACCTGTACGCCACCAGTTGCCACGACCGTCTGAAGCAGTCCATCCAATTGTGTGACCGCCCGAAAGATGTGAATTTGTCATCAATTCTATACTCTCAGCTGAAAGTATGTCGGGAACACGTGAATTACCATCAATTGCCACAATTAGCCTCAGAAGCTCAGCCGGCGACGCGATCCATCCCCCGGCTGCTCCCAGTGTCCTGATATCGTTACCCCCATAGGACTTAGGTACTATTGAGTCGATATCAAAAAAGGAGTTAACCATTATGGCATTATCCTGTTCGTAATACCTTACTTCGTTTTCAAAACGTTCCTCCTCAAGGTTGCCTCCAATACGCATATCCTGAATTCCGAGCGGATGGAGAATAGCCTCCCGTACATATTCCTCATACCCCATTCCCGATATCTTCGCAATAACCTCACCCAATATGGCATACCCGAGATTTGAATAGCTGGTGCGGGCTCCCGGATTATAATGCAGCCTTTTGTTCAGTGCAAAACGCACTATATCGGTCACATCAACAGGAGTTTCAATATTCAGGTCCCTTGCAATGGTATGAGGCATGAACATTTGATCGCCGAAACGCCTGTTCCAACCGGCAGAATGGTTTAGCAAGTTACGAATGGTAATATTCTCAACCCGGCTGTCAGCATATTCAAGATATATCGAATCATTAAGTATGCCATCCCGGCCGAACACCCTGTCCTCAATGTCAAGCATACCCTCTTCTGCCATTCGCATAATTGCGGTGGCAGTAATAAGCTTCGAAATGCTGGCAATCCTGAACATGTGTTTTGGCTCCACAAGCTCAAATTTTTCGGAATCGGCATAACCAATACCCCTGGCATAAACCAGCCTGCCATCCTTTGCAACTGCAATTGATGCACCTTTAATATCAAACTTACCAAGCAATGAGGCTATTCCGTATTCAAGCTCCCTTAATTCATCCAGGTCTGACAATTCGTTCCTGATGCTGTAAGATATGGGTTGGATCTGCTCCGATCGGAGTACCTTATCACCATGGCTGCCGCCGGAAGAACTCATGGCAACATCCCAGAAATAGCAACAGGTAAAAAGAATAATCTTTAGTAATAATCCCGCCGTAGATAATCTATTCATAAGCAATAACTAAAAGCTGCTTCAACAAGCAAATTTAGGCACGTAACAACTATAATGTCCACAATAATTTAGATTAATTATAAAAAACTTATCAACATCACATTCTTCAGTCTGCATTGCATGCCATGCAAATCGTAACACAGCAAATACGCATTAGCCAGAACCCCGCAGTCAGGGGCTTTTACATAAATTTCAGCCGGCAAAGATAAAAAAACCCCCGCTGCCGGGAAATATTATCTTAATTTGTTTGACAAACCTGCATTGGTTTATCATCAATCAGTTAAATAAAAAGACAAAAGAAAAACCGCTACCGGTGAATTAGCAGGAGCGGTTTTTCTGTAACTATGGCACTTATATGTCAATTGGCTACCTTGATGGTACATCCGATCGCACGTGTAAAGTCTGGATCTGGCTTCCTCCCCTCAAGCAGTGCTTCAATGGCGTTTGCAAGATACCTTTCCTCTACTGCCGACGCATCCCTGTAATTATCGTCTATTGCCCCTATATACGCAACTACCAGATCATTACCTTCCCTGTTAAGTAAAAATATATGCGGGGTCCTGGTTGCGCCGTAAACCGGGTAAACTTTCTGCCCCTCATCAAAGAGGTATGGAAAGGTAAAGCCCTTCTCCCGGGCTCTTACCTGCATAAGTTCGTAAGAATCTCGTGGCTCTGCGGCAGGATCATTGGGGTTTATAGCAATAACCGGAAAACCCTTTGGACGGTATGTCTTGTCAAGTTCTATCAGCCTGTCCTCATAAGCTACGGCATAAGGACAGTGATTACAAGTAAAGACAACAACAAATCCTTTGGCATCTGGATAGTCACTCATGCTTACGTAGTTACCATCAACATTTTTAAGTCTGAAATCAACAGCCTTGTCACCAACACTGTAACCCTGTGCAGAAATCATTGCGATTGCAACCAGGGTAAATGCTAAAAACATTACGATTCTTTTCATAATAAGAATAATTAGTTAATAAAATAATTGACCGTGAAACTGAGCAGTGAAACACAAAATATACATTATATGCAAATTATAATTCACTGATTATTAAATTGATTAACCTGATTTGTACACATTAACCCCCATGATACTGCGTCAAATCACAATTATTTACCTACTACCTGAGTTTCGCTTCAACAATATTTTCGAGCTCTTCATATGTAAAAACCTTTTCATAAAAAGACCTCGAGTTTTTATTGAAAATTATCGTAGCAGGTATGGCCCCACTCCAGGATTCATCTACCATTGGAATCCACCTGTTGCTTTGCGGATCATCAAGCAATATAACCTCAGACTGAAGGTTATGCTCCTGAATAAAGGGCATAACCCTTGAGTCCATATGACGCGGGTTATCGAGGCTTACAAGAAGCACCTTCACCTTCCGGTCAGAATAAACTTCATTAATCTTTTCAAATTCCGGTAGCTCCTTTACACACGGAACGCACCATGTAGCCCAGAAATTGACTACATAAAGAGAATCATCTTCAGTTGAAAGTCTTGGTTTCAACTGATCAAAATCCATTGTCGGAACCTGCGTGTGAGCTCCGGTAACAACAAACAATAACATCAACGTCAAAAATACTGCCTTCATTTGATTACATTTAAAGTATTCATTTACTGTACATTTATCCTGTAAAAACAAGTGTCAAAATTTCGTAAAAAAATTACAAAATTTTGACTTACAGGATGAACTGCTTTGGTTTATCTAATCTAAATAACAATCTGGATAGCAAAATTGTTTACTTAACAATGCGGAAAAAATGGTATTATCAATTCCCAATGGAGGTGGCTTTATTCCTTACTTCGGCGTTGTATCATTGATTTATTGATACCTTCCGGACAAAGACCAGCCAGGCCTTATCAAAACATAAATGCGGAGGCTTTCTATAAATTAACTGACAGGAAAGTGCATCATGTGTATAAAGTATGGTTATAAATCTATTTAACAATATGTTACTAACTCATGGTTAGGATATTTGCTTCTAAATACCCATGAATATAACATCTGATCATTTTGGCAAAAAGTTAAATCACATTGCATGTGAGATCGACGAAGTCAAACCCTCATGTTTATACATCTTATTTTGTGTTACGAAGTACAATGAGTGTTTCAACAGAAAAGTATGAAAAAGTGTTATTACGATTTCTCATTGTAAAAGTAAAATCAGGTAGTATCATAATTGCCAGCAAATCAGGAACCTATTAGCCGTTTATCGGTTACTTGCAGGTAAGGTACAGCTTTTTTTATACGGTGAACATAACACTCTATCGTATCAAGATTGTGGGGTAATGGCCCGGAGGCATCAAAACAGCGTGTTAAAATCTCATTGCCAAATACATCCTTCACAACTGCTGCATATTTACTGCATAAACCGCTACATTTGACAATCTTTACAAGCTCGAAGCCATATGACTTTCCTTCGGAATATTCAGGATGCTTTGGCTCGAAAAAGAACCTGCCCTGGCAATTTATCTTGTCCAGACGGCACATAATCCTTGATCCTGGATTGATCCCATAGCATGCATATACAGAAGCAGGAATAAGATGTTTTAGTCCGTTTTCATCCATTCCGACAAACCAGCTCTCACTGTACGACATTTCAATCATACCGGTAATTTCAAGTAGATAAGTATTACCTGCTTCAAGCAACAAGGTTTTGTCTGTAAAGAAATTATTCCCCATACCAGCAGGACTTGTATTATGTCTGCTGCAAAATTAAGGTTATTGAAATTAATCTGGCTTTATACTTATAAGCATATTACCAGTATATATAACTTATTATAGATTTTCATCCTTGAAAATTTGGTTATTTAATTCAAAATGGTTATATTACATCGTACTGTTTTGAAACCAGCATCGGACATAAATTATTTCATGATGCTGCTAATTATATATTAACCTTAAAAAATAATTTATTATGAGCAAATCATCAGTTAGTGCAATATTGGGATTCATGGCAGGGGCAGCCGCTGGAGCGGCTATCGGAGTACTGTTTGCTCCTGACAAAGGTACAACTACGCGTAAAAAGATAAAAAGCCAGGCACAAAAGGTTGGCGATGAAATGAAAGAAGGTTTGTCTCACAAGATAGACGAGTTGAATAAGTTTGTTGCCGGATTTGTTGATGAAACAAAAGACAAAATTGCTGATCTTGAAAAAAAGACAAAGCAGGAAATAAAAGAAGTAAAAGAAAAGGCAACAAAATAATTTTATAGATGTCTGATAAATCATTCAAGGTAAACGTTGCCGAAATAATATCAATTGCGCGTTCATATGTGAACGCAAGAATTGAATTGTGGAAATTGTCCCTGCTTGAGAAAACTTCCCTGGCAGGGGCTCATTTCCTCAGTACGGTAATCGTAGTTCTGATCGTTGCATTCTGTCTTCTGTTTATTTCTCTGGCATTTGCTTTCTGGTATGGTCAGCAAACAGGCGATATGGTTGCGGGTTTCCTGATTACCGCCGGTTTTTATGTGGTAATAGGACTTGTTTTCCTCCTTAGCAGGACATTTTTTGTAACCGGACCTGTAATAAAAGCCCTCTCCAGAATAATGTACAAAGAAGATCTGGATGCTGATGCTGAAAGAGAATGAGTAAAAAAAGAGTATACACATCACTGCAGGATATAAGGCTGGCCAGGCAAAAGCTCAGGTTTGAGACAATGCTTTGCGAAGAAAAACTTAAAAACAGCAGCGACATGCTTTTCACAGGTTTGGCCCACTCTGTTAAAGATATTGGGTTCTATATACGCAACAGGCTGTTTACCTATGCTTTTTTCAGGTCAGTGTCTAAATCGGGAATACTGTATGATTTCCTTGCTAATTTTGTCAGGGGATTCAAAAAATCAGTATAGCACTCACAAGGCTGAGTTGAATAAAAAAAACCGGTTGCTGTTTGCATACCGGTTTTTTTGTTTTTTATAAGATCGTTATGGGATTTCAAATTGAAACGGTCAGAAAAATATTCCAAGACTTACAATGAATTGCCGTGCACGCGAATCAAACTCCCGCTCCTGGTTGGCAATTGTAACGCCACTACCCAGCTTGCTTAAGTTTCCTTCATATTTCAGATCCAAAGCAAGCAGATCAAAAATATCAATCCCCGCACCTATCTGATAACCAAAAGTAGCAGTATTGAACTGCTCCTTGAACCCGAATTCATTCAGTTCCGATCGTGTACTTAGCATAATCGTACCTACAGGTCCTATTCCAACGCGCGCGGGCCCGAAACGCCCTCCTACCAGGACAGGAAAATCCAACTTAGTGTAGCTCTGTTCCTTTATAACTCCGGCCGTGTTCTGATTTAACTCGGTTACGCGAACATCGCTGGTTAAACTTGATAGTAACAGTTCAGGTTGGATGAACAGATCAAAAAAATTCACCTGTAATATTACGCCTCCGTGAAATCCTACGGTTGCATCATTAAGTGTTGAAAACCTGTAATCTTCAGTTTCAACTTCAGTTGCAGTAAAATAAGCAGTGTTAATACCACCACGCAGTCCCATCCGGAGTTGAGCTTCAGCATTTACACCAAGTAATAGTGCTATTAAGCCGATAATTGTCAGTTTCTTCATAATAATTGTTTTAAGTTAACCTTATGATCCGGGCATTTGTAAAAACTGTTCTGATAAAGTGTAATCTATTGCAAAAATAATACTGAATTCTGGGCCATATACTACCAATTATGAATACCTAAACAGCAAATAAACCACTAATATTGCCGTCAATCGTTATTTTCACCTTTTTTTTTCAAAGCATCCAGCCTGGCCAGCAAAGGAGGATGTGAATAATTTACAAAAACATATACAGGATGAGGCCTCAGGTTGCTGAGGTTTTTGACCGATAGCTTTTTAAGGGCCTCAGCCAGATACTTAGCAGGATAATGTTGTGCAGCAAACCTGTCAGCTTCAAATTCATTACGTCGTGACAGCCAGTTTCCGGCAATACCGAATATCGCAGAAACCGGTGTATACAGTATGCCGAAAGCCACCAACCCGATATGGAATGAAGGTTCTGCAGCACCCAGGGCATCGGAGAGACGTGGACTTGCTATAATAACCGAAAGAATATACAGGGTTATTGCAGTGGTGACAATTGAGATTGCCATTCCTGTCAGAATGTGCCTTCTTTTAAAATGGCCTATTTCATGAGCCAAAACAGCCACTATTTCTTTAACAGACAAATCATTAATAAGTGTGTCGAACAACACGATCCTCCTCTTCTTTCCAAGCCCTGCAAAATATGCATTAGCTTTGGAGCTCCTTTTCGAGCCATCAATCACAAAGACGTCATCAAGCCTGAAACCTGTTTTTTCAGATATTGATGTAATAGATTCTTTCAGTTCACCCTCCTCAAGGGGTGTCTGTTTATTGAATAAGGGTACAATAAGTGTAGAATAGAATAAATTCATAAAAATCATGAATGCAGTAAACAAAATTAACGCATATATCCAGAACCACACTGTAGTTAAATAATAAAACCAGGTTACAAGAGCCAGCAATCCCCCTCCTATTATTATCCCAAGCAGCCAGCTTTTTAATTTATCAGATATAAATATTTTAGGGGTTGACTTGTTAAATCCGAACCTCTCCTCTATAGTAAAAGTCCCGTACCAGTCAAATGGAATGTTAAGAATATCAGCTGCAAACATGATGATACCGAAAAATACAAGAGCTGCAACAACGGGATTCCCGGAAATGTTCCATGCAATATTATCTACCAGTGCAAAACCACCAAAAAACAGCATGGCAAGTATCAACACTGTACTATAGAAAGAACGCACCAGGAAGAATCTTTGTTTGGTTTTGTCATATTCGACAGACTTTTTGTATTTGTCCTGATCGTATATATCGCTTAGCTCATCCGGCAACTCTTTGGACCTGACGGTTGAGTTCAGGTATTCGAGAAAAACTTCTGAAAGAAACGAAGCCACAACAAGAAATACTATTATGTCAAAAAGCATAGTCTGATATTTTTAAAGCCGACAAAAATACTGGTTTTATCGATATAAGTAAACATACCAAACAATTAATTGACCCCCAGCTGCCGGTCCAGTTCCTCCGATATTCTTACTCTTTCTTCAAGAATATCAATATATGCGGCTGTTAAACTTTTCTGTGCAACCTGGTAAGATCTCCTTGCCCACACAAGTGCGCGCCGGGCATCCCCTTTAAGTTCGTTTATCAGTGCCAGATTATGCATTGCAGCACCTACTATATTATTGTTCCAACGATTCAGTTCCTCAAAATAAATTTCCTCGGCATTATCTATCTCATCATTTATAAGGTGCCTGTAAGCTCTTCTCAGTCCCCTGGTTCCCCTGAAAAAAACATTTCTTTCGTGGGTGAGCCAGTATGGAGCAATTCTCCTTGCATAAGTAAGTGCCGCGAAGTAGGCTGACTCCAGAAAAACTTCTTCAATTTCAGGCATCCGGTACAACACATCATCAATATTCCAGTCAGCTACCTCCCACCTCATGGTATCCACAAATAAATATTCATCTGACAAAACACCGCCAAAACCTTCGTAAATACGCCATTTAACGTCCAGCCGCAGATCAATTACACCTCTTATATATCTCATCGACCTGCCATATTCCGTGTGGGTTTCCGTTACCAGTGAATCAGTATATACGATATTTATAAACTCGAGTGAAATCAGGGCCTGAGCTTCCAGCGAATCACAAAGTCCGGCAACAAACAACTGGTCAAGTGGCTCAGGTATATTTGCAGGATCATCTGTTGTAATCTCAAGCAATCTTGTTTGGTCGATGTAATTAAAAGATGGTGATTCATTCAAAATATCGGCGAGGGAAAAAACTGCCTCGGTTGTAGTTTTGTTAATCAAGCCTGTCAGATATGATTCAGGAAGGGTTGTGTCAACTATTTCAGTCTCTAAAGGCGGAAGGGGGTCTTTAATTACACTCCGGTTCAGAACAACTATATCTCTTATTGCCGGTTCAACAGGATCACTGGCGGGTTCAAGGACCTGTATATCGAGTGTTGAGACAGATACACATGAAACGGTAAGAACCAAAATGGCCAGTAATACCAGTTTATTGTAATTGTTTTTTAGGCGCATTACCAGGTATAATTTGCAACTTTTCCAAAGTGAGCATTTTTTTTTGTAAAGATTGTGTATTTTTCGTTTTTTTTGAAATAACAGGCTTTTAATTATTATAATGGAACAACAACTGCTTATAAGGAATGCTATTTCGTACGACAATAATAATGCCAGAAGCAGGATTGATATACTGACAAAAGGCGGGAAAATTGAAACTATTGCAGAAGCCGGAAAAATATCATGTGAATGTCCTTCTTTTGATGCTGGGGGATTAATTGCAATTCCCGGATTGATTGATATCCATATTCATGGTGCCGGGGGATCTGATAGCCTCGATGGTACACGCCAGGGTTTTGAAACAATATCCCGCACACTCGCCAAATCCGGTACAACCTCATTCCTGACTACTATGGTAATCAGACCCGGGAGTGAAAATCCGCACCTGCAGACAGCAGCAAAATCTACAGGTTCTGATCTTGGGGGAGCTGAACTGCTTGGTGTACATATCGAAGGGCCCTTTATCAATCCTGAAAAAAGAGGGGGTATTGTAAAAGAATGCATAACTTCACCGTCACCGGCCATTTTAGATGAATTACTCGCTATTTCAGACGGTTCAGTAAAATTAATGTGTATTGCCCCTGAATTATCCGGTGCAACAGAAATAGCGTCTATACTTCTTGATAACGGCATAAAAGTGTCATTTGGTCATTCAAATGCCGGATATAGAGAAACACTGAAGGGTTTCGATATGGGTATCACTCATGTAACTCACCTTTTTAATGCAATGAGGCCTCTTCATCACAGGGATCCCGGCCCTCTTGCAGCAATATTTGAAACCAGCCATATAACCACAGAACTTATTTCAGATTCGTACCATGTCCACCCAAGCCTGATCCGAATGGCATATAAGCTGAAAACAACCGGCAATATTATTTGTATTACCGACGGTATAAGCGGTATGGGACTGCCTGAGGGAAAATATCTATATAACAACAA
>SLRB01000262.1 GCA_007131165.1 Bacteroidales bacterium
ATTCCCCGATGCTGTTTCAATGTTCGATCCGGTTATAACAGGCCTGCTGCCGGAACCATAAGCGCCGATCATAATATTGTCGGCAGTAGTTATCCTGTTCCTGGCAAGGTTGTGCTCTGTACCTCTCTTAATTAAATAGGCGGTATTGGTCTCGAAGGTGGCGTCTGCCAGAGATTTTAATGGATTTTCGATGGTTCCGGAGGATGTTTCGCCCTGATATTCCGGATCTATATATACCCTGTTAGCGTAATCTTCTTCATTGTTGAATTGTTCTGAATAATGATCATGCACCTGTTGGTTGTAAATATCCTCCCATGTAATATTCCTGAAAGGCACAGGGTAGGTACCTGAACGGTCTGGCAAATTTCCGGCCGGATCATCCTCCTCGTACTTGTTGCATGAAGAAATAATGGCAAAACCCCCAAGGCTCAGCTTTTTTATAAAAGACCGTCTTGTAGTTGTCATATAACAGATTTTAAGTTATTTATGCTGATTGCCGGCGAATAACACAAAACCGTAAATAAGTATATGATAACGTTCCATCACCTGGTATTATTTTGAACAAACTGCCTGTGAGGCATTAACATACCCAGAAACCAGGTATATTCAACGATGCGGGGCTATCAGGGAAAATATCTATTCCGGACGAGAAGGAATTAATGATTCTACAGCCCAATTATGCCAACGTTTACGGGATCTGTCCCACGCTCCCATACCAGATGCAAAGTCCCAGTAGGCCCATGAGAAATCATTACTCTCTGCAGCATTGCGTACATATGAGGTCCACAAGCTCCGGGATTCCGCCGGCGCGGTTTGATGAGTGCCAAAACCTCCGCAATTAACAACCCGGTTGTTTTCAGCACCCCAGTTCCGGGCCATCTTAAAATGCTCATCGATTGCTTCCATCTCTTCCTGTGTTCCATGCCAGTGGACACTACCACCAGGTATCCTGCTATCCATGCCCTGGTGGGTAAAATCGTATGGCCAGAAGTAATGAAAAGTTGCAATTAATTGATCGTCCCGGGGCAAAACAAGGTTAAGCAACTGTCTTACACTGCCATATTCAGCGGAACATACCGTAACAACTCTCCGTGGATTTGATTTTCTGATTGTTATAAGGGCTTCTGTAAGCATTTCGTTCCAGACCGGGGGTGTCAGGTTGCAACAAGGCTCATCCAAAATGTCAAAAAGGAGCATCTCAGGATAACTTTTATAATGTTCGGCAATTTGATCCCAAATGGCAATAAATCTTTCCTTTTCACTATGAGGTGATTGCCTCATGCTGTTATAATGATGGATGTTAATTTTCGCCCTCAGTCCCCGCTTCAATATCCATCCAACAATCTCATCAATCCTGCGGAAGATTGCCGGATGAATTTGAAAAGGCTCTCCCCTGTCAGCATATGCATCCCATCTGACAGGTATAAGGACAATATCAAAACCCGCATCTTTTATCACATCGATGTGCCACTCAAGATTTACAACCCCCCAGGCACCTTCACAAATAACCGGTTTGCCGAAAAAAAAGTCAGGGCACGGGGCCTCGAGAGACCCACCGAGCCAAATACCTTTAGAGATATGCTTCAGCATACTGCCGGCGCTTAAAAAGCCTGACTGGTCAGTGACGGGGACTATAACATCTGATTCGGCCTTGCACCTCGTTGCATTTAGGATTGCAATGCTTCCTAAACCTGCTGCTCTTAAAAATGACCTTCTTGTATATGCCATAACAGATTTATAAAAGACAGGAATAATGAACCTGCAATTAAGTAGCCGGTGATATTACAATATCATCTTTCGGGGGGTATCTCTTCTGCCTGAACATGAGTTGCCGGCACTCCAACTCCAAGAAACCTTATTTTGAAAAGGTTAATAAAGAAAATAAAGTTACCAGGGATATATCTTTTCCACATCCTTGAAGGTTCGATATATAGCCTGTAGAGCCATTCCATGCCAACCTTCCGTAACCAAAGCGGGGCTCTTTTTATGCGCCCCGATAAAAAATCGAGAATAGCTCCCCCGGCAATTATTATTTTTACCTTCTTTAACAATTGTTTGTTCCTGACTGCCCACAGCTCCTGCCGGGGCACCCCCATCCCTATAATAAGAAGCTCTGCCCCGGATTCTTCTATTTTGTCAATAAGGTCTTTTTCGTCATCAGTTCCAAAAAACCCTGTATGAGACCCTGCTATATCCAGACCGGGCAAAGACCGCTTCACATTGACCGAGGCTTTTTCTGCGACCCCATCCAAACCACCAAGAAAATATACTCTTTTATTTTTTTTTGCTGCCAGTTTCAGTATCTCCGGAATCAGATCAGTGCCGTTTAAATTTTCCCTTAGGGATAAACCTGAAAGTAAAGATGCAATTTTTATCCCTACACCGTCATTAAGAAGTAAATCGGAGCTATTTATAGCATCCCTGTACTCACGGTTTTTCTGAGCTGTATTAAAACAATGTGCATTCAGGAAGAAAATTGTCTGAGCCCTTTCAGACTTAAAAAAATCAGAACATCTGGCAAGTACTCCCTGCAAGTCAGTTATATCAAGATTTATATTGTAAAAAACACACTTTCTGTCCATAACCGTTTAACAATGCCCCACAGCAATAATTACCCGGTCTCAATAAATTTCTTTACAAGACCATGCATCATAAAACTTAAAAAACTGCAATTTTCTTTCTCCAGTATTCGATCTTTTTCATCAGGGGGCCTTTTGTTTTCTTTTTTTCGGCATACGCATACCTGCCGTATCTTAGCTTATCTTCATAACTGTCGTTAATCAGAAGGTAGAGGTCATCGATATTTTTACCCTCAATATCCTCCATACTTGCGGCAAGTGCTTTTTTCTTTGTGTAACCTATTCTCGAAACATAGATTTTTATATCGGCAATATTCATTAGTAAAAATGCATCCGTAACCAAGCCGTAAGGAGGTGTGTCAATTATTATAAAATCATATTCCTTTTTAAGCCTTTTAAATAATTCATGAGTTCTTGTATTGGATATCAACTCTATGGGATTCGGTGGCACCGGGCCTGCCTGTATTATTTCAAGGTTTGGAACTTCAGTTGGAACGATAATCTCTTCATACGTTGCTTTATTTATAAGGAAACTGCTTATCCCGACAAGTTCGTTAGCATTGAACGCCTGATCAACAAACCTGTTGGGATTTCGGAGGTCAAACTCAACAAGCACGGTCTTGCTGTTTGCCAGGGCAAAACTTGTAGCCAGGTTTATTGCAGAAAATGATTTGCCTTCTCCCTGTGCAGTGGAAGTAACGAGAATTGTCCTGTTACTCTCCCCCTGTAAATAATAAACCAAATTTGTACGTAACATATGAAATGCCTCGGCTATAGGTGAACGGGGATAATCCTTCACAACGTTCTGTTCGGAATACTGGCTCACAGGTATAGACCCCATTACAGGCAGTTTTGTGATGAGTTTTATATCATCCTTATTGCTAATACGATTGGTTATAAGCCTGATCCCCATTATCGCCCCTGAAGGTAACAGCATACCGGCAAACAGGGCAAGAAACAATACAATTACCCTGTTTGGGCTTGCAACTCCCATATGCCTTGGCGGTTCAATGATTTTCGCATCCGGGAGCTTTGAGGCTTTGATTATTTGTGCCTGGATTCTCCTTTCTAAAAGAGAGGTATAGATAGCATCACTCAGGTTAAACCTCCTCTCAATTCCGAGCAATTGTCTCTGTGTGCCGGGAAGACTTGCAAATTCCTCGTTTAGATGGGCTATTTTAGTTTCAAGATCATTGAGTTCACTTTGTGTATTGCTTTTAGTGAAGCGTATATTGTCGGAAATGGCGGTTTTCAGGTTTTCGATACTTATATCAATTGTCTGGAGGCGGGGATTTCTTGTCTGATCCTGATGAATTATTCTTTGTTTTTCTGAATTGAGGTTTACAAGTTCCTGTATCAGGTTATTAAGCAGCGGATTAGGTATCCCGAGAGCTGAAGGCGCCAGTATCCGGGAAGAATCCTTATACTCTTCAAAATACTCAGACAATTGTTCAAGATGGTTCAGCCTCCGCCTTGTATCATCATACAATCTTCGCGAATTCTCAAGCTGTAAATAGATGTTTTGCGCCTTCTCTTCTATATTAAGGACACTGTGACTGCTTCTGAGATTTTGCAATTGCTCCTCAGAACGCGTCAGATCCTGGGATACATCTACCAATTGCCTGTCGATATGCTCGATTGTCTGGCTTGCAAGGAAGTTAGCCTCTTCAAGATTGGCATCAATATATGACTGTATAAGAGCGTTAAGAAATTCAAGTCCGAGTCCGCTGTTTTCAGCTCTGACTGATATTTCGACAAGTGTCGACTCGAGACTCTTGTTGGAAATACTAAGAGAATTCTTAAATGATGATGCAAGCCAGTTGAGATTATTGAACTTGAAAAACAGGTTTTTATTAATATACCTGTCCGGGTCAAAGTTTGAATTGAGCAATACTGTAAACGAAGCAAGCTCATTTGATATAAGAGACCCGAAATTATAGGTGCCCTCAATTTCAAAGGCTGCTGAGTTGCTGACCACCCGTTCTTCATCAAAGTTCATAATTACAGCCTCATCGCTTGAAGCCGTTATTTCAAATTTCTCCTCGTCTATTATATTGATATGAAAATAAACATTGACAGGCTGAAGGTGGTTCTCTGTGGGAATTACCATAAATGGGGAATCCCTGTATATATTCTCATAACTGAATTTGAAACGCCTGGGTATCAATCCATTCTGTGTATAGTAGTAAGTCCGGATATCCAGGTCTCCCACAACATCCCGTATCAGCGGAAGGGATTGCATGAAATGAATTTCATTCTGCAGGGTTTTGTCCTGGAGGATAAAATCAAAGGCACTCAGTATCTCGGCAGCTCCCCCTCCCCTGCCTGCAAAGTTATTGTTATTCTCAAGCCTTAATAATACAGAGCTGCTTACCCGGTATGTTTTGGCAGAATACTGAAGATAAAGAATGGCAAAAAGAAAACTTAATGCAAGTGATATCGCCACAATATGCCAGTACCTCATTAAATCTTTCAGCAGTTGTAAAAGATTGTTTGCCGTTACATCATCACTTCTCTTCATGGCCTGTGTTTTTATATTTCAACGCGTTGATTTCAAAATACCTCTTCAAGTTACGTCCTGTTTTTCAGAAAAGCAATATCTAATTGGTCTGCACAAAAGTTATTAAAACTATTGCAGTAGTTATTGCCGAAATTATAAGATTGTATGGCACGGTTGCCAGATCGAATTTTTTTCTGCGCAGAGGTTCAACATAGATAATGTCGTCCGATTTGACAATATACCACTCAGATTCGAACAGGTCATCAGTGGTCAGGTCAACATATGTTTTGGTTCTCCTCACACCGTCCTCCCTTATA
Organism: Bacteroidales bacterium; assembly: GCA_007131165.1. Taxonomy (GTDB): domain Bacteria; phylum Bacteroidota; class Bacteroidia; order Bacteroidales; family PUMT01; genus PXAP01. The sequence goes on from SLRB01000262.1 coordinate 5,397, forward strand.
ATAAGAACATTCCGGCGATTGCCGAATTCAGTAATGTCATTTGCATATCCAATTGCCTGGAAAATATTTATGTTTTTATAGTTAAACATATAAACACCCGGACTGTTCACTTCTCCCAGAACAGTCACTTTGGTATTTACGAACCTGATATATGCCGCAGGCATAAACAGGAATTCATTCAGGGCCAATTCTATTTTGTCAGAGGCTTCCTCCAGTGTAAGGTCAGCAAGTAATATCCTGCCGATATAAGGCAACTTGATTGTCCCGTCATCACTTACAGTATAACTCAATAATGTCGGGTCATATATCCCTCTTGGCTGGTCAAGCGGTATTATGTTTGTTCCAACCTCGTCGGCACTTGTAATTCTTACATAGAGCTCGTCCCCGGGCCGGATAATATTGTCAATTTGCTGTCCGGTATACTGCATGTCCAAAGGATCTGTATCAGGTTCGGACTGAACATAGGCAAGTCTGGTTAAAGGAATACAGGAAGATGAAAAAATGGCCATAAGCAGCGCGAAAAATAATAACCTGGAAACTGAATATTTCATTTAATCTTAAAATTTATATGTGTTAAAAAGCAAATCAGGTGATAGAGTCATCCATACCTGAAGAAATTATCTGGAAATTGATTATCGAAATTTAACCGGTTCATTACAAACACATAAACCCTAACCAACAAGGGGTCATTCCGGGGTCAATACGACCTATCGACCCTGGGCGAGGAATAACGTTGCAACTGTTTTGACAAAAAGCCTTGCATCCATGCTAAGAGACCAGTTATCAATATAGTTAAGATCCATATTCATCCAATCATTAAATTTAATATCATTTCTACGGGGCATTATCTGCCACGAGCAGGTGATACCGGGTTTAACCGACAATCGCCTCAGCTGCCATCTCTCATATAGGCTTACTTCCTTCTCCAGCGGCGGGCGGGGACCTATGAGCGACATTTCCCCTTTGATAACATTAATAAGTTGCGGGAGTTCATCCAGGCCGGTTTTTCTTAAAAATCTGCCAATCCGTGTGATCCTGGGATCATCTTTCATCTTAAACGTCGGTCCGTCCATTTCGTTATTCTCCCTGAGTTTCTCAAGCAGCTCCTCAGCGTTTGCAACCATCGTCCGGAATTTGTACAATCTGAACTTTCTTCCCCTCAGCCCTATCCTTTCCTGGCTGAAAAACACGGGGCCCTTAGAATCGATCTTTATAAGCAAAGAAACCAGCAGGAACAGGGGGGACAAAAGAACAACCGCAATAATTGACAAATAACTGTCTGTAATGGTTTTAACCTCAAATGGCAATCTCAGAGAAGGTATATCTACCAGTGGCAGCTTACCCTTATTATTTATTGTTTTAAGGCTTATCTGCACCGGATCAAGGTCATTTCTGCAGGATTGAACCCTGAAAACCACACCAATCTCATCACATATTTTTGCTATTGACCGTATCTCATCCCTTTCTGCACCGCTCCTGCAGAGGAAAACTTCATCAATAACGTTATTTTCAAGCAGGCTTGCTATATCTGATCCTGTGGGAAGTATCCTGGAATCATTTCCGTATTTCATCTTAACAAGCTCTGAATCTGTAAGTATAGAATGAATTTTATACCCCCATTCCTTTTGATCGAGAAGCTTGTCTATAATCCCTGTGTACTGGTCGTCGGCAATAACCAGGATATGACGCATATCATAGCCTTTTGCCCTGTAGATCCTGATGGCATTTATGGAAATAAGCCTTATGACAAGGGTTGCCAGCATGCTTAAAAGAACATAGGTGATTATAAATATAACAGGGATTGAAGAAAGGAAGAATATAAATTTGAATGCTATCAAAATAAGAAAGATCCATAAATTTCCCCTTAAAAAAGAGAACACAACAGTCATCGTGCTGTTGTTTCGGGGTAACCTGGCAATACTGGTCAGATAGGAAAGAACAAACCATGAAACAACTATCATACCCGAAAACAGGATAAAGTGAACAATATCAAATTGCCAGGAGTAATTGAAATAGTTTAAATACCTGAAAAGGATTAATTTAAACTCCATCTCATGGAAAGGAATATATATATTGTTTATAATATAGCCTGACAGGATATATGCCAATGGTATACAAATCAATACAGCAAGTAATTCGAGGGAGTTGAGAACATACCTTAATTCCGTCGCTGAGGGACTTAAAGCCCTGCCGGCCATTTTATTTCCTACTGTGCTGCTTTCAGCCATAACGCTCCTTGTTATCATATTCCTTTTTATAACATCAAAAAGAGCACTTTGTTCGAATTTAAATATACACCCCTTTAAAAAGCTAAATTACTACAATACTGATGATGATCAATAAACGCAAATGCACATTTTTACCAACCCTCTAATTATGGTGATAAATGGATGTATTTTGTAGATCAAACTTCTTAATGCTGTCTTTCAGCGTTTTAACTCATCGTGCCGCGATTCCCCCCAATTCAGGAGGCCTGGTCAGTATCAGCGCCCGGCTTAATCACAGCCTTGCAACTATTACCTCTTTTGTTAACAAATTAACATTATTTTAAAAAGTCCCCGCAAAACGAGTCGAAACCCCCGATAATTATGGTATTTCGCAAATTATATAAGCTTTATGCGGAAAATCATAAGAACAAATTAGATTAATCAATCCAATAATCAGTGAATTATATGTTGAATACAATAGGCATTCAGTGCCCTGAATACAAAGAACCCGCATGTTTTGTCCATGTTAATCTGTCTGACGCAGCCTGATGGGGGCATCTTGATTATCAGAACGGCATAAACTGAAATACAACGTTTCTGACAATTCAACACTAAAAAGTTGACAAGTTTATGCGGGTTATCGGGAATTATATTTCGAAAGAGCCATATATTTGCATTAAAAGATATCAAAAACGATAAAAAAATGCAGAATAAAAAAGCTTTGATTTCAGGTATTACCGGCCAGGACGGATCTTATCTTACCGAACTGCTGCTGGAAAAAGGATATGAAGTGCATGGAATAATAAGGCGCGCAAGTTCTTTCAACACTTTCAGGATCGACCATCTTTACAATGACCCCGAACTACTCAACAAAAGATTTTTCCTTCATCACGGCGACCTTACCGATTCCAGCAACCTCAACCGGCTTGTAGAGAAGATCAGGCCCGATGAGATATACAATCTTGGGGCACAGAGCCATGTCCTGGTCTCATTTGAAGTCCCCGAATATACTGCAGAGGTTGACGGTGTCGGCACCTTAAGATTCCTTGACGCCATAAAAGAAACCGGGATCAGGACACGCTTCTATCAGGCTTCTACCTCTGAGTTATACGGACTTGTGCAGGAGGTTCCACAGAATGAAAACACACCCTTTTACCCCAGAAGCCCTTATGCTGCAGCAAAGCTCTATGCTTACTGGATCGTTGTCAATTACCGGGAGGCCTATAACCTATTCGCGTGTAACGGCATATTGTTCAACCACGAAAGCGAAAGGAGGGGGAAAACTTTTGTTACAAGGAAAATCAGCGTAGCCGTGGCAAAGATCATGACAGGGCAGCAGGACAAACTCCTGCTCGGCAACCTCGAAGCGAAGAGGGACTGGGGTTATGCCCCGGAATATGCTGAGGGTATGTGGCGTATGCTGCAGGCAGAAACCCCGGAGGACTATGTCCTGGCCACTAATGAAACTCACAGGATCCGGGACTTTGTCGAGGAAGCATTCAGGGTGCTCGGCGAAGAAATTGTCTGGAAGGGAAGCGGGGTCAATGAAAAAGGGTTCCTTAAATCCTCGGGGAAAGAAGTTGTTGCGATTGACCCCAGGTATTTCCGCCCCACCGAAGTTGACCTGTTGATTGGCGATTACTCCAAAGCAAAGGAGAAACTGGGATGGGAACCAAAAACCACCTTCAAAGATCTTGTCAGGATAATGGTCCTGGCAGATTTTGAAAAAGCACGCACCAGAGCCGGAAACAATACAGGGGCTGATACCGAACCTCCGGCATAAACACAATAACCACCCACAAGCAAAATCATGAACAAAAACAGCAAAATATTCATCGCAGGCCATAGAGGAATGGTCGGTTCGGCCATTCACCGGAAATTACTGGCCACAGGTTTCAGGAACCTGCTGGTAAAACCCCGCCAGGAACTTAATCTTGCCAACCAGCAGGATGTTGAAGCCTATTTCTCAGCTTCGAAACCCGAATATGTAATACTGGCTGCTGCAAAGGTTGGAGGGATACTTGCCAATAATACCTACAGGGCTGAGTTCATCTATGAAAACCTGATGATCCAGAACAATGTTATCCACGCCGCGTGGAAAAACAATGTCAAAAAGTTGCTGTTCCTGGGCAGTTCATGTATATATCCAAAAGCCGCCCCCCAGCCGATAAAGGAGGGCTATCTCCTCGAGGGCCCGCTGGAAAGCACGAATGAACCCTATGCAATTGCCAAAATTGCAGGAATAAAAATGTGCGAGAACTATTTCAGGCAATACGGGTGCAATTTTATTTCGGTAATGCCTACCAATCTGTACGGGCCTAATGACAATTATGATCTTGAGAAGTCCCATGTTCTGCCTGCCATCATCAGGAAAATGCATCTTGCCGGATGTATTGAACAGGATAACTGGGACGCCGTGAGAACCGACCTGGAGAGGTTTCCGGTTGGTAATATAACCGGGAAAAGCCCTATGAATGAAATCATTGACATGCTTGCATCACACGGAATATCATCCAGGCCGGGAAATTCATCAGCAAGGCCAGGCACTGTTACAGTGACACTCTGGGGTACGGGTAACGTTTACAGGGAGTTCCTTCATGTTGACGATATGGCTTCAGCCTGTGTCCACATTATGCAGAACATTAATGCTCAAGAACTATATAACAGCTTTATGAACTCACACATCAACATAGGAACAGGAGCTGACCTAACCATTAAAGAACTTGCGTATATAGTAAAAAGTGTAACCGGTTTTGGCGGTGTGGTTAGCTGGGATGCCTCAAAACCCGACGGAACCCCGAGAAAGCAACTTGATGTAGAGCTGCTGCACAAACTCGGCTGGAAACATGAAATTGAGCTTGAAGCCGGGATCAGATCAGTATACGAATCATATAAATCGGCTTAGGAAGCATAGCACCCCCACTTAACTGTACAGACAGCAGATCTTTGGTTGGTCAGAGCAGCAATACCAGAATAATTACAACAATGATTACCAGCACGGTAATCAACCCACAACCACGGGGGTTCGGATAATCATCCTGTATGACATCGCCACTCTTCAAAGCTTATCCTTATCAGACTTTCAATTAAGTGATATACTAATAAACGGCTATATTTTAATTACGGTATTACTTTATAAAAGTTTCACACTTTTTAAATTAACCATACAATCCATCCGGGTAAAGTCCCCATCAGGACATAAACACAGACCCGGGGACGTGGGTTTTGGAATTTAAAAAACCCTGGTATGTCATTGATATAATTTTGTACTTTAGCAGCTTCATTTCACCTTTGCGGCCATACTATATAAATATGAAGAGTAAAAACGGCACAAACCCGAAAAATAGCGGAAAAAACCTGAAACCCTGGCAAAAGAAAATGCACGAGGTGATTTTCGAAGCCGATACTTTTTATGGTAAGCTTTTCGACGAGGTACTGCTCGGGATGATACTTTTAAGTATATTGGTAGTAATGCTCGAAAGCATAGCCGAAATCAGGGCCATGTACGGCGGAGCGATCAACGCAGCAGAATGGTTCTTCACCCTTGCTTTTTCGGTCGAATATGCCATGCGGATAGCCTGCTCTCCCAACCCGAGAAAATATATATTAAGTTTCCTTGGAATAATCGACCTTCTTGCCATAATACCCACATATATTGCAGTCACCCTGCCTGAGGCGCAGCCCTTCATTGTTATAAGAGGCATAAGGCTGCTCAGGATCTACCGCATTCTTAAATTATACAGGTTCATTCGGGAAGGCCAGCTGTTACTGCTGGCGCTTCGCAACAGCTTTCGCAAGATCCTGATCTTTATGATGTTTATACTTATCCTGGTCGTAATGCTGGGCAGTATCATGTATGTAGTCGAAGATGCCGATAACGGCTTCTACAGCATACCCCTGAGCATATACTGGGCGGTAATCACCCTTACCACAGTAGGTTACGGCGACATAGTGCCGGTAACCGACGTGGGAAAGTTTCTAGCAACCTTTATCATGTTGCTGGGTTACAGCATCATTGCCATTCCAACAGGCATTGTGTCTGTTGAGATCTCCCGCTCCGTTGGCGACCGCTACCAGAAAAGAAAGACATGCAAGTATTGCGAAGAGCCCAACCATGAGCCCGGAGCAAATTTCTGCAAGATTTGCGGTGCAAGGATATAAAAGTCACCAATACCACCTGCATTGGATCTGGAACGCAAATCCGGGTAAACCCTTTACAGGTCCAGCAAACGTCCGATATGCTTCCAGAACCTGCGGTGAAAATCCTCTCCCAGGCCTCCGGGATAGAGATCCAGGAATGAATATTCAGCATCTTCGCCCGGCCTGAAGGTTATTTTGCTATCTTCATCATAAAGGCTGCTAACTTCGGGGTGAAACTGTATCCCTATAACGTTTGGATACCTGTTATGCTCAATAGCCTCAACCACCTGACCGTCCATGCACCAGGCAGTCACCCGGTAATCCTTGCCGATATTATCCAGAGCCTGGTGATGGGAGCTGAGGACAAACGGGAAAACCTCATTTCCGGTGTTTACGGCTTCCATATGGCTGCCTTGTTCAACCCTGATCCTGTGGAATGTACGTGCAGCAACATCAGGATCGGTGCGGTAAGCCGCATAATAGTTCCTGTGCTGCAAATCGGCGTCCATCGCCAGCACCTGCTCTACAGTGGTCTTCCCGTATATTTCAAAAGGGATATCCTGTATCATGGTTCCGCCCGCAGCTACATTCATGGTCTGCATTCCCAGGCATATACCAAGGATTGGCAATCCGGGATTCTCTTCCAGCAGCGGTTTAAAACCCTCATCCTGGTATCCTCCCAGCAAATGAAACAGGAAGGAAAGCTCAAGATAGTGCCTGTGCGGATCGGTCACCACCGTAAGCAGGTTCATCTCATGGCCATAGGTTGCAGGCGGAATATCCGGGCCGCCAAAAAATACAATCCCTCCTGCCATATTGAATATCTTCCTGAATAAACCGCTGTTAACATTTTCTGCAAACAGGAACTGAGCATCAAAAGGCGCTTCAATTTCAAACAGCCGGATATGATCAAGCCCTTCTTCCCTTAAGAAATTTTCTGTCACAGAGTAATTATAAGCCCCCTGGCCACTGTACACGCCAAGGACAGGTGTCGCGGGGTCTACCGGCAGGATACCTTCAGTTGTCAGGTATTGCCATGTTCTGACATTTGCAACTGTAGGGTGCATAATCACAATGTGCTTTTCTGAAGTTATTTCCGCTTTCGCAGATGATTCCGCGCCGGCGGCAGAAACGACAAAGACTGCCGGCAGCAACAGCAATAAAACAAACCTCATTCTCATACTGATCAGATAAATAGTTATTAAAGTTGAAATATTTGCTTAACAGAAACTGCCAGAATAATAATCCGATATTCGCCGGATGCTTCCCACACCTGGCAATATTGCAATATAAAGATAATATATTATCTGCTCCCTTGCAGGAGCGAAGCAAAACTAAAAAAATGAATCCGGGGTACAAAAAAAGGATCTGAAGATCTACAGGCAATCAAGACTTTCAAACAGAATTCTGCCTCTCCGCCGGGAAACAGGAATCCTGTAGTCATGAACACAGGCAAACAGCTGGGTTCCGTAATACCTCAGGGCAGAAACAGCTTCATTATTTACCAGGTAGCTCCGGTGAACCCTGCTGAACTTGTCATCCGGCAGGATACCTTCAATCCTGTTCAGCGGAAGATCAACAACCTTCTGTTGCCGGTTCTTCATCACCATGAGCGAATAGCCGTTATCGCTCTCGAAGTAGAGGATGCGCCGGAGTACTGCCGGGCACAGGAACCATTCCTTTTTGTTATCCATTCTGAAGGTGTTTTTTCAATATACTATCCGCACTCCGCCATTTCAGGCCATTCAAACCTGATTTTCAGGTGTTGATAAGATCAGTAATGCCTTAGGCGAACCAACCCTGCTAATATTAAATTTAAGGAATTTTCCGGAATACCAGGCATCCCGTTGTTGAAAAAAAGATGAACGGTCATATTCGCTACCCGAACGGTAAGATCAGGCCGGTTTATACAGCAGGCCATGAGTTAACAGCTCACAGCCGGCTATGCAGATAGTTCAGCATCATCCTCCACCCGGCAGAGAATGTCCATAAGCACCCCCCTCCTGCGTCTGGAAACCGGAATGCGGTTTTTTCCGGAGATTGATATATAGTCGGCGCCGGAACGGTATCTGCCTGCAGCATCAAGGTTTACAAGGTAATTCCTGTGGCAACGGAAAAACTTCTTCTTACAAAGTTTTTGTTCAATTTTTTTGAGCGACACCTGTACACAGGTTTGATGTCCTCCAGAGAAGACGATCCGGGTGATATCATTGTTGTGATGGCAAAACAATATCTCATCCTGGTCAATCTTCACGGCACCGGTGGCATCTGTGAGCCAGAGCCCGGGTAATGATGACCTGGGCGCTGACCGGCGCCTTGGATGTGACAGGAACCTTTTATTTGTCATGATCTCCGGTAAATTAACAAGAAAAAGCGTTATCACAATTGACTGAAAAAACAAATAACAATTCCGGAAACCTGTGAACCATGATGCACTGTTGTTACCGGCCAACCCCCGTAAGACACTCAAAAGACACACAGGCTCCTGTTATGAGGTGCGCCAAATCCTGATTTGTGACACAGGTTTTCTGTTAATAACCGGCAAAATTTATACTAACAAAAACTCTCTGCAAAATTTTATTTCGCTGTATTTCTGCAAATTAATATTAATGCCGGCTGTTACTAACCCGTTGAAATAATGTTGAAAAAATGTGAGGCCAGGTGCAGAAAAACACCCCGGGTTTTCCGGCCTGCATTTATGTGTGCTTACCCGCAAGATCTCGTGCAGCGGGGCTGAAACCCTAAAGCACATACCAAAAAACAAAAAATATGTATCTTGGTGCCCTGTAAAAATATGATCACTTAACCACCAAAACACTGCAATATGATTTTGCGTAATACCTGCGTTACTAAAGCCTTAAAACACCCTGCAGCGATAATGAAGTTCCTCCTGGTCTGCCTGGCATGCCAGGCAACAGTGGTAGCGCAGGATATTACGGACTTTGGGGGATTTGACGAGTTTATAGAAACCGGGATGGAGGACTGGGGTATACCAGGCCTTGCTATTTCGGTGGTAAAAAACGGTGAAATTATTCTTGCCAAAGGATACGGGATGAGGAAATTGGGTGAAGTTGAAAAGGTTGATGAAAACACCGTTTTCGGGGTGGCCTCAACCACCAAGGCAATGACGGCTACTTCACTGGGAATGCTTGTGGATGAAGGAAATTTACACTGGGACGACAGGGTAAGGGACCACCTCCCCTGGTTCGAACTTTCAGATCCCTGGGCATCCGACGTGATTACTGTAAGGGACCTCCTTACGCACCGCACGGGGATTGGACGAATGACCGGCAACAGGCTGGTATTTATGCCTGGCCGCGACAGGCGCACCATTCTTGAACACATCAGCCACCAGCCCTTTGAGATACCCTTCAGGTCGGGTTATGTATACAGCAACATGATGTACATGGTTGCAGGGATGGTGATAGAAGGAGTAACAGGAACAAGCTGGGATGAATTCCTTCCTGAAAGGCTTTTCAAACCGCTCAGGATGAACTCTGCTTCGGTTTCAATAACCGAAATAAGTGATGGCGACAATGCAGCCTGGCCTCACCAGGAGATCGATGGAATAGTACAGCCGATACCAAGGCGTAATTTCGACAATGTGGGACCTGCAGCATCTGTAAATGCCTCAGCTACCGACATGGCACAATGGATGCTCCTGAACCTTGGCGAACCAGGCAAATACCATAATGACAGGCTGGTGAGCAAAGAGGTGATGAACGACATTTTCCAGCCCCAATACACATTTCCTGCAAGAGACCCCATGAGGGACAATTTTGCGGCTTACACCCTTGGCTGGAGGATCTCTTATTACGAGGGTTACAGGATGTTTCAGCACGGCGGGGCAACTGACGGGATAAACTCGATCATTGTACTGGTACCTGAACTTGATATGGGAATATTCGTGGCCGGCAACCTGTTCTGCGGATTCAGGCCGGCAATCGTGAGATGGATCATTGACAGGACATTAGATATTGAAAGAGATCATGACTGGCACCGGACTTACCTGAGGCAACACCTGGCTGAGAAGGAATCGGCACTCGAAGCAAGAAAAAAAATTGAGGATGCAAGGGTCACCGGAACAGTACCCACACTTCCAAATGAATCATATACCGGCATCTACCGCCACCTGGTGTATGATGATGTTGAAGTAAGGATGGGCAGCAATGGCACACTGGAGTTATGCTTTTGGGGAGATCCTGAAATGGTGGCATACCTTGAGCACTGGCATTACGATACATTCCGGGCTTCCTGGCGAAATCCCGCCATGAGGGAGAAATTTGTAACATTTGATATAGACCATGAAGGTAATGCAACCCGGTTAAACGTAAATTTCACCCTGAGACCAATAATGATAGAAGCCGGTTTATACCCGGCCGATTATAAACGAACAGTTGAATACAAAAGGATAAGCTACTAAAAACGTTGTAATCATACAAATTTTGGTTCCATGCTTTAGCTAAATTTTGTCAGGTTAAAAAACACTGTTGAACCAGATGAGCAATCAACCCAGAAACCCTTCATTGATCCAGGCAATAATACCTGTCTTATTCTTAATAGCCTTTCTTACCCTGAACGTCTACTTCTTTGGCGATGACACACTCTCGGGAGCAAATCAGATTGCCCTGCTTCTGGCTGCTGCAATAGGTGGTATTATCGCTGTTTACCTTGGCCACAACTGGTACGATGTGAGGAAAAAGATCGTTCAGAGCATAGGCTCGGCAATGCCTTCAATAATGATACTCCTCCTTATCGGGTCACTGGCGGGAACATGGCTTCTCAGCGGAGTAGTGCCTGCCATGATATATTACGGATTGCAAATTTTAAACCCCTCGATATTCCTGCTGGCCTGCGTTGTAGTGTCGGCTTTGGTTTCAGTTGCAACAGGCAGTTCCTGGTCGACAGTAGCAACGATTGGTATCGCTTTGCTGGGAATAGGCAACGCGATGGGATTCAACGAAGGTATGGTTGCAGGGGCAATCATATCGGGGGCCTATTTCGGCGACAAGATGTCGCCGCTGTCAGATACCACAAACCTGGCTCCCGCGATGGCAGGAACCGACCTGTTTACCCATATCAGGTATATGGCCCTGACAACCGGGCCATCCATATTCATAACCCTGATCATATTTATGGTTATCGGTTTCTTTTTCAGACCGGAAGGTGATGCCGCTATCGTACAGGCCACACTTAAAGCAATAGATAGCAGTTTCAACATCACCCCGTTGCTTTTCATCGTTCCTGTGGCACTGGTAACTATAATTATTAATAAAGTGCCTCCCCTGCCATCACTGCTGGCAGGGACTCTCCTGGGGGCTGTTTTTGCCCTTATATTCCAGCCCCAGATAATTGAACAGGTTTCAGGCATAACCGATAACTACCTTAACGCATCATATATAGCAGTCATGAAAAGCATGTACGGCAGGATATCCATAGTTACAGCCGATCCCCAGGTTAACGACCTGCTCAGTACAGGGGGAATGGCGGGTATGCTTAACACCATATGGCTGATAATGACTGCGATGATTTTCGGTGGAGTCATGGAAGCAGCAGGCATGCTTGTGAAAATCACCAACAGCCTTATGCGGTTTGCAAGAACGACAGGGTCGCTGGTAGCAACAACCGTAAGCACCTGCCTGTTTTTCAATATAACGGCATCAGACCAGTACATATCAATAGTGGTGCCGGGCAGGATGTTTGCAAAGACATTCAGGGAGCGCGGACTAAAGCCGGAGGTACTCAGCCGCACACTGGAGGACTCGGGCACTGTAACTTCTGTCCTTATACCGTGGAACACATGCGGGGCAACACAGTCAGCTGTATTGGGAGTACCCACAATCGCCTATCTTCCCTGGGCATTTTTCAATATAATCAGTCCATTTATGACAATATTCATGGCAGCCTTCAACATAAAGATAAGGCGACTGACTGATGAAGGTGAAGGGAGACGCATTGAGATGGACGAAGAGTAAAAGCTGACCCTGTCGTCTCGCTTACCGGTATTACACATTTGCAACTTCCCGGATACCGGTGGCACTTCAGGACAACTCAGGGTATACGGACGGATCTGACCGGTGCATTATACCGTATGCCAGTTCAAACAGGTCTTCAGCACTGGGATTTGAAAAGTAGTCACCGTCAGTTGTATATGCAGTCCTGTGATCCCTGCCCGTAAGTGTCCGGGGTTCCGAATCAAGCCAGTAAAAACCACCCCTTTCTTCAATGACCTGTTGCATCATGTATGCGGTGCCCCCGCCCGGCACATCTTCGTCAAAAAAGATTATCCTGCCGGTTTTTTGAAGCGACTTTATTATCAGGTTTGGTTTATCAAAAGGCAACAACGTCTGGACATCAATAAGTTCGGCCGAAATACCAAATTCAGCAAGTTGCTCAGCCGCCTCCAGAGCAATTCTAACGCATGACCCGTAGGTTACAACCGTAACATCATCCCCCTCCCTTAGTACTTCGGGTATACCGAGAGGTACAGAGTATTCACCGGTATTTTCCGGCTTTCTTTCTTTCAGCCGGTAACCATTAAGCGGTTCAATAACAATAGCCGGGTCCTCCCCCTTAAGCAGCGTATTATAGAAACCGGCAGCCTGTGTCATATTTCTCGGCACACAAACATATACACCTCTTATTGAATTAATGATCATGCTAACGGGCGATCCGGCGTGCCATATACCCTCAAGCCTGTGGCCCCTGGTCACTACTATCACCGGAGCTGACTGACCACCCCTGGTGCGATAGTGTGTTGTGGCGAGGTCATCACTGAATGTCTGCAATGCATATAAAAGATAATCGAGATATTGTATTTCAGCCACCGGCCTGAGTCCCCTGAGCGCCATCCCTATTCCCTGGCCAAGGATAGTAGTTTCTCTTATTCCTGTGTCGGCAACGCGCAGCTCACCATATTTCTGCTGAAGTCCTTCGTATGATTGATTCACACCACCTATATTCCCGGTATCTTCACCAAAAATAAATACCCTGGGATCCCTCCCCAGTGCAGCATCCCAAAACTCCCGCAAAATCTCCCGTCCCGGTACCAGGGGAGAGTGATCGTCATAGACAGCAGGTATACCCTGAACATTGAGTGCCGAAAATTCAGATTCGTTATATAAGTGAGTGTTGTACCTTTCAGCATTGTCTTCGCGGTTCCGCTGCAGCCAGACGGAAAGATCGCGCTGAAGCTCCTCCCTTATTTCACAATCGGCACATACATGCCGGAGTATCTTCCTTGCTGAGCTGATATTATCTTTCCGAATAGGCGATACAATTTTTTTCAGCTCCCCGGTAACAGCACCAACTTTGTCAATTCCCTCCCTTTTGCAGATGCAGCTCCGGTTGTCAATGATCTTCACCAGGGCATCCCTCTCAACCAGCACCGGCCTGGTATACAATCTCCATGCCTCTTTCCTTGCCTCCCTGGTTTCATCAAGCGCTTCCTTCTCCGCAGCGTCAAGATCTGAATCACCGGCAAGCCCTGATGAAATTATCCACTGACGCATTTTCACAAGCGGGTCATGATCCTTCTCCCACTGCAGGCGCCCGGGCGATTTATACCGTTCATGAGAGCCCGATGTCGAATGGCCGAGAGGCTGGGTCATCTCATCAACATGAAATACCACGGGAACATGCTCACGCCTGCAGACATCGACACCTTCGGCAAACATCCTGCAAAGACCGGGATAATCCCATCCCCTGCCTTTCATGACAACTATTCCCGGATTGCCGTCTGTGCGCTCGAAACCCTTAAGAGCTTCCGAAATACTGTCTTTGGCAGTCTGGTACTTCCTGGGTACGGAAATTCCGTATCCATCATCCCAAATTGCCAAAGCCATTGGAACCTGAAGTACGGCAGCCGCATTTATAGTTTCCCAGAAATGGCCTTCCGAAGTGCTTGCATCGCCAATGGTGCCGAACGCTACCTCATGGCCTTTGTTTGTAAAATTTGTAAAATGATGAAGTTCGGAGACATTCCGGAAAAGAGATGATGCACAAGCCAGTCCCAGCAGCCTGGGCATCTGACCGGCAGTGGGTGATATATCGGCCGATGAGTTCTTCTGCTTCATAAGGTTGCGCCAGGTACCGTCGTCATTGAGGCTTTTAGTAGCAAAGTGGTTATTGAATGACCGTCCGGCGTTGGATGGATTAAGCTCAGGATCGGTCTCTCCATAAAGCTGTGAAAAAAACTCCCTGGCACTTAAAAGTCCGGCAGCCATCATAAAAGTCTGATCCCTGTAATATCCCGATCGCCAGTCACCGTTCCTGAACTGTTTCGCAAAAGCTATCTGTGCAATCTCCTTGCCATCACCAAATATCCCGAATTTGGCCTTTCCCGAAAGCACTTCCCTGCGGCCTGTTATACTCAGGTTACGGCTTAAATGTGCCAGCTTGTAATCATTGAGAACCTCTTTTTTGAAATCCTCATATGACAAGCCGGAATTGTTATCTGCCAGCCTACTTTCCATTGTTATCTGTTTTTCGTGATTTTATTGATAGCACCTACAAATTTAATAAGAATAATTCCAATGGTTTGTTCAAAACCCTCTGATTAATCCTGTAATAAAACCCGCCTGCATTTTTGACTTGGCAAAGATTAGCGTTAAATTTGCAACAAGTATACCTCATGGACAATGAAAGAGTATCTTCTCATCCTGGCAACAGCCATTGTACTGATGGCATTGATATTACTGGGATTGTCGGTCAGCATGCTTCTGAAAAAGAACGGCAGGTTCCCGGTCACCTCCATTGGAAGAAACAAGGAGATGCGAAAACGCGGCATTACCTGTGTAAAACATGATGAGATGCTTTGTGAAGGTAAAGGGAAAGCCGGTGGTTCATGCTGTACCTGAAAATCCCGGCAGATCAACCGGAGGGATAAAGCCGGTTATTTACCTAAGTACAAACCCGGTATGACAAATGGAAAGAAAATACTTCTGTACCCCGCTCTCACCCTGATTGCCGTATATTTTTTATTTACCGGGCTTGTTAAGGCCGAATCTTTCCTTGTTCCGCTTATTACCGCCATGGTTCTTGCATTTCTAATGTTCCCCATAGCAAACAGACTGGAAAAATGGGGAATACCCAGGGTTCTGGCTACAATTGCATCACTTTTGATACTGATTATTGTAATCGGGACCTACGTGACAATAATATTTTCCCAGATCAAGGGTTTTGCTGACGACTGGGAGGAAATTCAGGTCAGGCTGGAGGAAACAATTGATGAAATATCAGAATATCTTATTGAAAATACACCCCTTGAAAAGGAGCACTTAAATATTTATACCCGCGATGATGATAAAAACAGGCAGGATGATGGAATTCCTCAAAATCCCGGCAATCATCGCCGGCAAGCATTAACCATGATGGGTGCCCTGTTTGGCTTTCTGACCCAGACGCTGATCATTATTGTATATATATTTCTGATTATTCATTTCAGACACAGGTTCAGGGAGTTTATCCTTAGATTCTTCCCTCAAAAAAAGCGGGAAGAAGTAGCCGGTATAATTTCAACATCATCTTCAGTGAGCAGAAGGTATCTGGCAGGCAAATTATTGCTGATGGTTTTTCTTACCATTTTGTATTTTACGGGCCTTATAATTTCCGGGCTGGAAAACGCCTTGCTAATCAGCTTATTAGCTGCTGCACTATCTATTATACCTGTTGTAGGCAATTTTATAGGGTATTGTCTTGCCCTCGCAGTGAGCCTGGTTACCACCGGGGGTATGGGAGCACTTATAGGGATTACCCTGACCTTTGCCATTGCACAGATTATCGACACCTATATTCTCCAGCCAATTGTACTTGGGCCCAAATTGGATGTTCACCCCTTCTTTATAATTCTTTCAGTCATACTCGGATATGAAATATGGGGGATTATGGGAATGGTGCTTTCTATTCCGGTATTCGCGATGATCACGGTTGTTTGCCGCCATGTTCCGGCACTACACCCTTTCGGGTACCTTTTTAGCAAGGGTAGTGTTGACAGCCCCCGGGATAAACAGGAATAGCAATTCGCCATAGCTGGATCCACAGAAACTGATACCTGACGAATATCAGGGAATATTCAAACAATTGTTCACGACAAGTGTTATATAAATTAAAAGGGTTGGCTTTTAGCTGTCATGATAAAGCCGCTTCCAGCATATGATGATCAATAACCCCGGTAATAAATAATATGGAAATACTAAACCTCATACTCATAACACTTGTTTTGGTGATGATTGCCGTTGGAGCACTCTCGGTGAGGCTTTTGTTTGTCAGAGACGGGAAATTTTCAGGAGGTTCATGCAGAAGCACCCCCGGCCTTGACCAAAAAGGTATAAAATGCGGATGTGGGAGAGAGGAGCCGTGCGACTAAACGGTTACCTCCTGATCATATCTTTTATCCCATCGGTATGGGCAACAGCCGACATCCCGTTAATATCATAGATAAAGTAGGCCTCTATATCCGGATGGGATGATGCAAATTCCATACTCTCCTCAAGGCCCATTACCATAAACGCTGTTGCAAAAGCGTCGGCATCCATGGCTGTCGTGGTAACAACCGTGGCACTCAAAAGATTATGCCTTACGGGGTAGCCGGTGGAAGGGTCAATGGTATGGGCAAACCGCTGGCCGTCTTCAATGTAAAACCTCCGGTAATTGCCTGATGTTGCGAGTGACGCGCCAGTTAAGTGAAGCACCTCCTGGAGCTCCCTGGACATGGCTGCCGGGTCGTCAACAGGCTTGTCTATTCCAATACGCCAGAGCTGGTCGTTCCGGTTGGTCCCTTTTACGCGTATCTCTCCCCCGACCTCTATCATATAATCGTTTATTCCCCTGGAATCAAAAAACCGGGCAACGACATCAACCGTGTATCCTTTTGCAATGGCATTCATATCGAGCATTATCCTCTCATCATCTTTCACGATTAGCCCATCTTCAAGGCGCACTTTATGCCAGCCCGTGAAACCAAGAATACTGTCAACAAGCTCCGGCGTAATGTTTTCCCTTTCTGTAAACCCAAAGCCCCAGGCATTGACAAGAGGACCTACGGTTATATCAAAAGCACCGCCGGTCTTTTCGGATATCTCCATTGCCCTTTCGAAAACGGCAACAAAATAATCATCGGGTCTGATCCCGGGTTCGCTGCGGTTTACTGCCGATATGACCGAGCCGGGATTATAGATTGACATGGAATTGTCTATATACGCGAACAATTCCTTTATATCTTCATGATAATCAATCGAGTCGGGGGAATTATAGGCAATATAATAGCTCGTCCCCTGGGTAAAGCCGTCGAGATACAGAAATGCCCTTTCACCTCCGTTATGGCAGGAGCTGAGAAAAACAACCGCAATAAAAACAAATGAAATCCTATTTATCATCCTCCAAAATCATCAAATTCAACCATTTCATCAGGCACACCCAGATCATAAAGCATCTTCATGACAGCATCATTCATCATAGGTGGTCCGCACAGGTAATATTCAATATCATCAGGATCTTCGTGCCTGCTCAGATAATTATCGTAAACCACCTGGTGGATAAAGCCCGTGTAACCATCCCAGTTATCCTCGGGCTTGGGCTCGGACAGAGCAATGTTAAAAGAGAAGTTCGGGAACTCCTTTTCAATTTTCCTGAAATCTTCTTCATAAAACACCTCCCTCAGCGAGCGGGCACCGTACCAGTATGACACCTTCCTGCCGGTTTTCATGGTATGGAACAGATGGAATATGTGCGATCTCAGGGGTGCCATACCGGCTCCGCCACCAATATATACCATCTCATTATCCGTATCCTTTATAAAGAACTCTCCATAGGGACCCGATATTGTAACCTTGTCACCCGGCTTCCTCGAAAAAATATAGGACGAACATATTCCCGGATTTACATCCATGAAAGCACCTTTTGCCCTGTCCCAGGGTGGGGTCGCGATCCGTATATTCAGCATTATGATGTTACCCTCCGCAGGATGGTTGGCCATTGAGTAGGCCCGGTAGGTAGGTTCGGAGTTTTTCATCTTCAGGTCCCACATGTTGAACTGGTCCCATTCGTCACGAAAATTTTCCTCCACATCAATATCTTTAAAATCAACCTCAACTTTGGGAACATCAATCTGAATATAACCGCCCGACCTGAAATCAAGATCCTCGCCTTCTGGAAGCTTAACTACAAACTCCTTTATAAATGTAGCAACGTTTTTGTTACTGACAACCTCACACTCCCACTTTCTTATCCCCATAACTTCTTCAGGAACCTTGATCTTCATATCCTCCCTGATCTTCACCTGGCAACCCAGCCTCCACTTCTCCATCTGTTCCCGTCTGGTAAAAAAGTCCTTTTCGGTCGGCAGTATAGACCCGCCTCCTTCAACAACCTGGCACTTGCACATACCACATGTTCCTCCGCCGGCACATGCAGAAGGCAGGTAGATACTGTTATCTGAAAGCGTTGAGAGAACAGTTGATCCCGGGTTGACTGTCAGTTCTTTCTCTTCATTGATAGTAAGCTTTACTTCTCCTGAAGGAGTCAGTTTGGATTTTGCGTAGAGCAGAACCGATACAAAGGTCAGTATAACCAGATAGAAGACGGCAATGCTGATTATTATAACTAATCCCGGTGATGCTGATAATATCATTTTTGTTTTCTTTAATTTTGTGTTAACGCCTGTATTACAAACTTATCCCCATAAAGCTCATAAATGCTATACCCATAAGCCCGGTAACAATAAAAGTAATCCCCAGTCCGCGCAACGGCCCCGGCACATTTGAGTACCTGATCTTTTCACGTATTGCCGCGATACCGACAATGGCAAGATAAAACCCTGCACCCGAACCCAGTCCGAATGACGCAGCCTCGGCAATATTGGCATACTCTCTTTCCTGCATAAACAGAGATCCGCCCAGTATTGCACAGTTAACAGCAATAAGCGGCAGGAATATACCAAGCGAGGAGTAGAGGGCGGGAGCAAATTTTTCAACCGTCATCTCCACGAGCTGCACCATAGATGCAATAACCGCTATAAACATGATAAAACTGAGAAAGCTCAGGTCGACTGTTTCAAACCCGGAGCCAATCCAGGCCATTGCTCCGGCACTCAGAAAGTAGTTTTCAATGAGATAGTTAACCGGGACGGTTATCCCCAAAACAAAAACCACCGCAATTCCCAGTCCGTTAGCGGTACTCACGGTTTTAGACACTGCCAGGTATGAGCACATGCCCAGAAAATAGGCAAACACCATGTTGTCTATGAACACCGACCTTACGAATATATTTATCAATCCTTCCATACTTCCGGTAATTTATTTAGATTCAATAAGTTTCCTGTTCCGGGATCTTTGCACCCATATGATGACCCCGACCGTTATCAGGGCCATAGGGGGCAATATCATAAACCCGTTGTTCTCATAACCGATATTGAACAGCCCGAGCTTCTCCATTACAGGGTAATCCCACAAGGTTCCCGAACCAAGAAGCTCCCTGAAAAAAGCAACAACGATAAGTATCCAGCCATATCCTGCTGCATTGCCTATCCCGTCAAGGAAAGACGGCCACACCCTGTTTCCCAGTGCAAATGCCTCAAGTCTTCCCATAATGATACAGTTGGTTATTATCAGCCCAACGAATACAGAAAGCTGCCTGCTCACGTCATAAAGGAATGCCTTTAAAACCTGGTCAACCAGGATAACGAGCGAAGCTATCACCACAAGCTGTACAATGATCCTTATTCTGGATGGAATAGTTTTCCGGAGCAGCGATATTATAACGTTCGCCGCACCCATAACCGCAACCACGGCAACAGCCAGCACAACAGCCGGCTCAAGCTTCACGGTAACTGCCAGTGCCGAACATATCCCGAGAACCTGAACGGTTATAGGATTCTCGTCGTTCAGGGGTGTACTTAAGAGTTTTATGTTCTTTGCCGAAAACATCGGCTCCTTTTCCGTTTTACTCATCGCTAAATATTTTTCCGGTTTTCTAAATATCTTTTGTAACTGCCCAGTACATCATACAGCATCTCCTCAACGCCCTTGCTGGTAATGGTCCCGCCCGAAATACCGTCTACGTTATGGTCGCCGGGGGGAACAGTACCTGGCTTTGTTATTCTGACAGACACGAATTCACCCTCGTCGTCAAACAGTTTTTTCCCCCTGAACCGCTCTTCAAAGAAGGGTGCGCTGATCTCTGCTCCCAATCCGGGAGTCTCACTCTCGTGGTCTAAAATAACGCCGAAAATCGTATTAAAGTCATCCTCGAGCGCAACATACCCGAAAAGCGGCCCCCATAAGCCTCTTCCGTGGACAGGGAAAATATAATTCTCGCGGCCGTCGTCATCTCTTGCGACAAATACAGGCAGGTTGCGCTCCTCAAGCGGTTTGCGCATCTCGTCCCTCATATTTACGGCAAACGCATCAACATCCTCCTGTCTTTCACCAAGATAATCTATAACGTAACTATCTACTATGTATCTTTCATATTCCTCTTCCACATAAGCATTCCGGTCGCGCACTTCTGATACCTGTTCGGCTTTATCTACGCTTCTCAAAATATCAAGCTTTTTGGCTATCTCAATATTCAGCTCCTGGTAGGGCCTCAGGACCGTTGCAACCACCGAAAGCACGGCCGCTACAATGACAACCATTGCCGAGGAGTAAAGGAAAATATAGGTGTTACTCTGCTTCATTGCTCGTTATGTTTTATTTATTTGTACCTGCTGCGGCCCTCTTAAGCCTTCGTCTTATATTTGCCTGCATCACGTTATGGTCTATCAGGGGTGCAAACACATTCATAAACAGGATGGCCAGCATCATCCCTTCAGGGTAGGCAGGATTGAGGACCCTGATGAGAATAGCCAGGAAGCCAACAAGGAACCCGTAAATGTACTTACCCCGCTCTGTTTGTGAAGCAGTTACAGGGTCGGTTGCCATATAAACCGCACCAAAGGCAAATCCACCCATGATCAGGTGCTCCCAGGCCGGGATCTCCATAAACGGATTAACAGCAAAAATATTAAGGATAAATCCCATAACCAGTCCACCGGCAAATACCGACGCCATGATCTTCATGCTCCCCACACCTGTAACCCACAATATGAGTCCTCCTATAAGTATTGCCAGGGCAGAGGTTTCGCCTATCGAACCGGGTATAGTACCGAGGAACATAGACATTGATGAGGGGATAGCCTCAACATTCCCAAGAGAAGCACTGGCAAGCGGCGTAGCCCCGGAAAAACCGTCAACTATTCCCTCGCCCCGCAGAAGTCCGCTAATCCAGACATAATCGCCCGACATATAGGTGGGATATGCAAAAAACAAAAAAGCCCGTGCCGTGAGTGCAGGGTTCAGTATGTTCATGCCGGTGCCGCCGAAAACTTCCTTGCCTATAATTACGGCAAAGACTGTGGCAACCGAAACCATCCATAGGGGAATATCCACCGGAACGATCAGCGGTATAAGCATGCCGGTAACAAGAAATCCCTCATTGACCTCATGCCCCCTTATCTGTGCAAAGATGAACTCAACGGCAAGACCGCTCACATAGGAAACAACAACAATCGGCAGAACCTTTACCAGTCCGTGCAGAAATTCCTGCCAGAACCCCGCATCAACTCCCGTAGCTACAAAATGCTGGTATCCAACGTTCCACATCCCGAACAGAAGTGTTGGGATCATTGCAACCACAACAATAATCATGGTTCTTTTCATATCGATGCTGTCACGTATATGAGCCCCCCTTGATGTGACCCTGTCGGGTACGAACAGAAAGGTCTCAAATGCATCAAATGTTGAGTGCAGCATCTCAAATCGGCCGCCCTTCTGAAAGTGTGGCTTTATTTTATCAATCTGTTTTCTGATTAACTTCACTTGTTATTTGGTTTGTTTTGTCAATATCGTTTTAAAGTTCCCGTACAAACTTGTTAACTCGTCTCCTTTATCATAAGCTCGATACCGCTCCGGAGTATTGTCTGGACCTCGGTCTTGGAAGTACAGACATATTCACAGAGGGCCATGTCCTCCTCAACCACTTCATATATCCCCAGGTTTTCCATCTTGTCAATATCTTCAACCATAATGGCCTTCACCAGCTGTTGCGGGATAAGATCCATAGGCAAAACTTTCTCATACTCACCGGTTATGACAAAAGCCCTTTCTCCGCCGTTGTAGTTGGTATCATGCCTGTACTCCTTTCCGGGCATAAGCCATGAAAAGAATGTGCGTGACGCACTGAACCTGTTAAGCCCGGGGGATGCCCATCCCATGAAACGGTGATGATCCCCCTCTGGTATCACTGTTACCTGCGAGTCGTAAAAACCGATGAAACCGTCTGATGGAATTTTGGAGCCCGTCAGGACATTTCCGCTGATAAACCTGTTTTTGCCTTCAACAATATTATCCTTTACAAGGTTTTCGACCGATGCCCCCATCACTGTGCGATAATAGCGGGGGTTGACAACCTCTGATCCGGTAAGCGCAACAATTCGTGAAAAATCGACAATGCCGTTGAGGAACAGGCGGCCGAAAACAAGAATATCCTGGGGATTAATGTACCAAACAGTGCCGTTTTTATGAACAGGATCAAGATGGTGAATATGCACGCCGACATTACCAGCCGGGTGCGGCCCGGAAAAATAGTTGACCTCAACTCCGTTTACCCCTGTGAATACATCAGATGGGGGATAGTCGCCGTTAAGGTTAAGGTAAACTTTACCACCGGTGAGTTTCCTTAGTACATCGATCCCTGCCCTGAATTCGTTTCCGCTGTCCTGCATCAGAAAATCATAGTCAGGCGCCAGGGGTGCAGTATCGAACCCGGAAATAAAAATCGACCGCGGCGTATCATCCGGCCTGGGAATAATACCATAGGGGCGCTGGCGGAGCAGGGGCCACAGGCCGCTTTTCAGGAGGCGTTCTACAATGGCTTCACGTTCCATGGAGCCGGGTTCTGCCTTGCCAAAATTCTCGTAATCGATACGGTCGTCCCGTTTGATAACAACTTCCATGATCTTTCGGCGTTCACCGCGGTTAACTGCGACAACCCGGCCGCTTACCGGCGAGGTAAACATAACATCGGGATTGTACTTGTCAAAAAACAGGGGAGTTCCTGCTTTTACAGCATCATCGGGGCGAACCAGCATTTTTGGCCTTATGCCGTGAAAATCTAATGGTTTTAACGCGAACTTACCGGGCAGACCGGGATTTACCAGCACTTTTTCAGCTTTGCCCTTCAACGGGATGTTAAGACCTTTTTTAAGCTTAATTACCTTCGACATCTTATTATGTTGATAGTTCCTTAAAATGCAACAAATTTAGTTATTTTGTAAAAACCATTGTCCGATAAAAGTTATTAATTGACAAATATATTGTTCACAACTGACCTGGGACACATTTCGCAATCACACTATATGCGGGATCACCCGGAGAAATTATCAGGGGGGTATATTTTTCACCACTGTTGTTAATAACTTAACAATTAACATGCGTAAAAATCGTTAACAAGTTATAAAATAACAATAACCGATGAAAAATGTTCAGCTTTGCCCTCCGGTATTAAAACTCCTCATTGCCGTGCTGCTGTTGTCTGCCAGACCGGAGGCAAAAGTATCGGGAAACTGGTTTTATGAGGATTATGTCTACACCGACAACATAAAGACAGTCCGTATGCACGTCAAAGGGTGGGAAATGTCTTACCCGGTAATTGAGCTCGGAAGCGGCGAAAGGCTGCATTTCAGCTTCGACGATCTCGACGGCGATGTAAAGAATTACCAGTACCAGATCATCCATTGCAACGCCGACTGGACGCCCTCATCCCTTTTCCCTTCAGACTATATCGAAGGCTTTTATGAAAACAACCTTAGCAATTACAGGTTTTCTTTCAATACCTTTGTTCAATACACCCACTATTCACTTGAGATACCGAACCATGATGTCAGCCTGAAAATACCCGGCAACTATATCATCAAAGTATACGAAGATTTTGATGCCGATAATACGGTGCTTACCAGGAGATTCATGGTGAGCCAGCCAGGTGTAAATATTGTGGCCAGGGTACACAGACCACAACTTACCCGTTATTATGACACACACCAGCAGCTGACATTCAGCATCAGGCATCCTGAACTTAACATTACCGACCCCATATCAGAGCTGTATGTAACAGTCATGCAGAACGGGCGGGCAGACAATGTCGCAGGTCCGCTCAGGCCAATGTACATAAGGGACAGGGAAATTGTATACGAGCACGAAGAGGAGCTGGTATTCCCGGCCGGAAATGAATTCCGCAACTTTGACACCAAGAGCATGCGGTATATTACCGAGTTCATAAAGAGCATTGAATTCTCAGGCGGGATAAACCATGTTGAGCTGCATCCTTCACAGCCCAGGCAGTTTAGCAGATATTTCTCTCATCATGACATAAACGGGCGGTTCCTTATCAGGAACGAAGAGGGGCGCAACCCGTCATATGACGCCGACTATGTGATGGTTTGGTTCACACTTCCCTGGGATACCCCTTTCGACAACGGCAATGTATATGTACTGGGTGCTCTGAGCGACTGGAACTTTTACCATTGGAACACAATGGTATATAATTTTGAAAGCAGGTCTTACGAACTCGGCATGCTCCTCAAGCAAGGTTACTATAACTACCAGTTCGTTTTCAGGGAAGACGGCGCAACAACAGCCGACCACACCCTTTTTGAGGGCAACTTCTTTGAGGCCGGGAACGACTACCTGATTATGGTCTACCACCGTCCGCCAGGCAGCCGTTACGACCGGCTGGTAGGTACGCGGCAGGTGAGTGCTCACAACTGACCGGCCCCTTTACAATTTCGGCGGAATGAAGTGGTGTTCAGAATACCTGCCCGGCAGTGTGCCGGGGGGTTACAACTCCCTCTGAATACCTTTCAGTCCCTACAACCCTATTTCATCGCTTATCTCCTTCATGGCATTTACCGAAATCTCAGCAAATTCCGGAAGAGGTATACCAATCTTTTCGCATTCCCTGATATGGTCGCGGTTTACCGAAGCTGCAAAGGCTTTTTCCTTCATGCGTTTTACAACCGACTTTGGTTTTACCGATGCTATTTTTTTATCAGGATAAACAAGGGTGGTTGCATAGATCAAACCGGTTATAGTCTCCCCTGCCGCCAGGGCATGCTGGAAAACTGTTGTTCTCTCTTTTTTTGATGCCATTTCATTATGCATGGTAATTGCATCGATTATCTCAGGGTCGAGATCATAATCATTAAGCATTTCAGGGGCTTTAAGTCCGTGCTTTTCGGGATCGGCGTTTGTAACCTCCACATCAATATCATGAAGCAGTCCCGCAAGACCCCATTTCTTCTCATCCTCACCCAGGCGCCTGGCAATTGCCTTCATCACAGCTTCCGATGACAGGCAGTGAATCCGCATCTTCTCATCCTTAACATACTCTTTAAGTAATTCGAGCGCTTTATCTCTTTCCATGATCATGTTTTATTAGGTTAAACCAAAATTTATCAGACAAACCGGGGCATTAGCGGCCGCATCACACACTATTACTAATGTGCATCTATACCGTGGTACATGTAGAGCAGGTGGTCCATGGTTTTCACTATCTCTGTCATGTACTCGTTAACCGCCTTAACGCTCCCCGGAAGGGTGTAGATAAAGGCAGAACCCATAAGTCCCGCCACCCCCCTGCTGAGAAGAGCATTAGGTTTCCCGGAGCCGTATTTCATCCTGATCATCTCCATGATACCCGGTATTTCCTTATCAAGCATCGGTTTAACGGTATCCGGGCATATATCCCTAACTCCCACGCCGGTGCCTCCTGTGGTTATAATAAAGTCATACTGCCCCCTGCAGGATTCATCAAGCAGGTCATGCAACCTGACCCTGTCATCGGCCATGATAACAGTATCAGTATACACCCCTCTTTTGAGCGGCTCAAAATGGCCGGCCAGAAACCTGATGATCGCGGGACCGCTCTTGTCTTCATACTGACCGCTGCTGGCCCTGTCACTCAGGGTGATCACCAAAAACCGGTAAGGGCGGGGTATGTATTCCATCATATCGCCGGATTTCAGCCGGCCACCCTTTATAACCCTTGCAAAAACACCTTCCTTTGGCATCACGCAATTGCCGGTCTCGTTATATATATTGCATCCTGAACCATGGCATTTCTTGCCAATCTGGGTTATTTCCAGCCCGGCATTTTCTGTCACGATCCTGTCCAAAGGCAGGATATCTTTAAGCTCCAGTCCCCGTGTAGTAATGTTTTCAGCAAACTCACCAGGCCCCGGCACCCTCCCCAGCTCCTTTCCAAATCTCTTTATGCTCTCCTCGGCCAGAAGGCTCACCTGCCTGTGCCACGGCCCTGCATGGGCGTCGCCTTCTACTCCCGCCTCATTGAGGCAGATAAAAGGAGCGGGTTTTTTGATGGTACCCTTTTCTTCTGATATATTAACAGAAACTACTGTCAGTGTTTTTTTCTCCATAATAGTTATAAATTCACAACCTCCTTACTTCCCATTTCTTTATCTCTTTCATTGCAACATCGCCGTCACCCATGGCACGCAGCCTTTTGGACCCGGAGCCTCTGTATGAAACGAACCATTTCACCAGGATATCCATCAGGTCAGGATAATCATCAAAAAGGTCTTCGTAGGAACCAGCCTGTATTACACGCTGACTTTCCCGTGCAGGCACGGCTATCACCACCGGATCGGTAAGGTTGCTCCGGGTAACATTATCATCGTCAAAATAAAGTACCAGCAAGGGCACTACCTCCATAACTGTTCCTGTTGGGACACTTTCACAGATAATCATAACAGCCACAGGCTGTCCTTCTCCGCCCAAAACCGGATCTGTAAATGTACCCGGCACAAAACCGTAATTTGCAGGAAATGGCAAAAAATCAACAAGTTTATCTTCATTATCCTCCTGTTCTGCAACAAACATCCGGCTTTCAGCATCCCAGTTAATTATGCGGTTCGTTCCGGCAGGTATCTCAATCACGGCATTTGTGTATCCACGAGAAAAGGCCGGATACTTGCTGAAATCATACATCTCCCTTCTGCCGCAAAAACAAAGTACCCATAGCAGGGCAGCAGAAAAAAGTATTATACGGATAGATCCCGGAGTAAAGGTTTTCTCCATTATTGAACGTTATTTTTGGTTTTACCGGTAAGCTCTACTCTCTCAATCACCATCGTCTTGTCAGCAGACTTGCACATGTCGTATATGGTAAGCAAAGCCACAGCAGCGGCTGTAAGCGCTTCCATCTCTACACCCGTCCTGCCCGTACACCGGCATTCGGTTATAACCTCAATACCTTCATTCGTTATTGAAGCAGCAACATCCACCTGCGATAATGCAAGGGAATGGCACAGGGGTATCAGTGACGGGGTCTGTTTGGCAGCCTGAATCCCGGCAATTTCAGCTACCTTAAGAACATCCCCCTTTTTCAGACTGTTTCTCCGCACAAGCTCAACCGTCGGCCGCTGCATCCTTATAAACCCGCGTGCCGTTGCAACACGCAATTGCTCGGTTTTATGCCCAACATCAACCATCGTGGCCTTGCCCTTACTGTCGGTATGTGTCAGTTTCTTATCCATCTTGATCATCCTCCGATATTATAAAAATGATCTGTACTGCATGCAGTTCCATGCTCAGGCTTGTTCATAAGCGCAGCATGCAAGGCATCCCTTGCTCCAAGAGCACGAACATCAAAAGCTATATCGCTAAAAAGGCAGGGCTTGAGTTTGCCGCTGGCAGTAAGCCTCAACCGGTTGCACAGGGGGCAGTCACCTCCTTCTCCTCCTTCGACGACAGAAAATTCGCCACCATCAAGGTCCATCTGGCGGATGAGCCTGATCTGAAGACCGTTGGCATCAGCAAATTGCCTTACAGATTTTACATCGTTGGTATCGGCCGGGCCATTCACCACACAATTGATCTTTACCGGGCCAAGTCCTGCCGATACGGCCGCCTCAATTCCCCTGATCACATCGTCAATACATCCCCCCGAGGTCAGTTCGCTGAATCTTGCCCGGTCCATTGTGTCAAGGCTTACATTCACCCTCATCAGTCCAGCCTGGCGAAGCGGTCCGGCAAATCTTTCAAGCAAAACCCCGTTAGTAGTCATGGCAAGATCATTTATACCATCTACAGAAGCCAACATTCCCGTAAGCTTAACTATATCTCTCCTTACCAGGGGTTCACCACCGGTTATCCGTACCTTGTCAATTCCCATGGCAACTCCTTCCCGCACCACATCAACTATCTCATTGAACCTTAATATATCTTCATGCCTGAGCATCACAAAATCGCCGCAGGGCATGCAATACCGGCACCTTAAATTGCACCTGTCGGTTACTGAAACACGCAGGTAATTGATTCTCCTGTTATATCTGTCTAACATCAACCAAATCTCCTTTTTTGTATAAAAAAACCCCCGCCGGCACCACCATCAGTCCCCAGGCATGTGTCAAAGCATGTATGTGGGCCGAACCATGATACTCCACAGGCATCACCTCGCCTCTCTCATTTACAATAACAGGCAGCAAAGCCACCCTGTCAGCCTTCTTTCTTTGGTACTCAATTGCTACTGGAAACCGCAATGCCGGGATACTGTAATCATGACCGCTCATCCGGTAAAGCAGGGGCTTTACCATAAGCTCAAATATGGTAAATGACGAAACGGGGTTCCCCGGCAGTCCGAAAACAAAAACGTTGCCTCTGCGCCCGAATACCGTCGGGCGCCCCGGCTTTACCGCCACCTTTTCGAAGAAAAGTTCAAACCCGGCCTCCAGGAGCACACGGGGCACAAAGTCAAAATCGCCCATCGACACACCACCGGTAATAAGCAATACATCATTTTTTTCGGTGGCGGATGAAACAGCCGTCATTGTTTCGTCAATGCTGTCGCCCGCGATGCCCCTGTAATCGCCGATGCAGCCTGCAGCAGCTACCTGGGCCATCAACTGGCTCCCGTTACTGTTACGTATGCAGGTGCCTTCCGGTTTTCTGTCAGGCTCAACAATCTCATCACCCGTTGTCAGAACCGCAACGCGGGGTTGCCTGGATACAACAGGGCTGGTACAGCCCGCTGCGGCAAGCACAGCTATATGCTGGGGCCTGAGAAGAGTGCCTTTTTGGAGAGCCACACTACCCTCTTTAAGGTCCTCTCCTTTAAAAGCAATGTTCACGGCAGTTTTGGCTCCGGTAAATCTTATATGGCCTTCTCCGTCATCGCTGGTATGCTCAACCATAATTACACAATCAGCCCCATCGGGTACACGGGCACCAGTCATTATCCGCGCGCACTGGCCCGGTCCGGTCTGCCCCTGCGGCATATCACCTGCCTTTATTGTTTCGGTAATCCTGAGCCTGGAGCCAAGGTCTTCCTGCCGGCAGGCAAAACCATCCATTGCCGATTTGTTAAACGGCGGCATGTCAGTATCTGCTCTGACATCCTCTGCCAGAACCCTTCCCGCAGCTTTTTCAAGAGCAACCTTTTCATCCCCCACTCTTACAGAGTTTCCTTCTACTATTCTGAGGGCTTCACCTATCGATATCATGTAAATACATTTATTTCCAATACAACACAAAAATAAGCAATTATCCACTTTTTACCTTGCAGCTCCAACAGGGCAACACCACCTTTGACAAATCAACCGCCGGCGGTGGTTAAGCAGTTACTCTCTCCATACCTTGAAGTTCCTGCTGGCAAAGCCGGGTAAAAGATACCACCCCCCTTTCTCCAGCCCGATCCTTTCGGGGGGCGGGTTAAAAGTGCTGCCATCTGAGTTTACCATCACATCCACCAGGTGGATAAGATCTGCAACACTTTTCATTGTGACATCATCACCCTGCCTCCTTACCATTATGAAAAGGCCGGGGCGTATTATCTTTCTCAGCCTGGCTGATTCAGCTATTATAAAGGCATCCCGGCCGGCAATTGTAAAAAAATGGTCCAGTGCTTCTTCCAGGAACTCATCTCTGGTCCTGAGGTAAAACGACCTTAAAGCCCCGGCTACCAACATCTTCGAACTGTCCTTCACACCGTCACGGCAGGTCTCCTCAATTAGCCGGAATTTTTCGGGTGGAGGGGAATGCCGGCCATGATGCAGGTCATTACCGGGTTTTATACCGGATATTTTCAGGGCAATTATCTTCCTGTCGCCCGAAAGTCGACTAATCAGGCGGCACAGGTATTCTGTTTTCCCGGTATTGCGGCCTGTACCCCCTGCAATAAGCATATTCTTCAAAACTCTCATCCCCGTATGTATTTTATAGCCGATGCCTTGAAACTGATCCACACCCTTTTCCCGGGTCTGAGCCTTAGCGATGCCACCGATTCTTCCGAAACCAGTGCACCCATCTCCCGGCCTATATCTACAATCACCTCGGTTCCGACCCGTGCCGGGCGGACAGATTTTATGGTGGCCGGGAAATTATTAACCGCCGAAGATGATGTTTTCGAGGCAGATATTATAATATCTTCAGCCCTGACCACAACAAACCCCTCTCCCGGTGGCTCATCACTCAGCAAGGTAAAACTGATCCCCCCGGCAATAAAATTTTTAAGCGTTCCGGTACTCTGAACGAGTGTACCCTCTATAAAATTTCTTATTCCTACAAAACGGGCAACAAATTCTGAGCGTGGATCACTGAACACCTCAGCCGCAGTCCCTGTCTGCACCACCGTGCCTTTCTCCATCACTCCTATCTGCCCTGCCAGCATAGCAGCCTCCTCATAATCATGGGTTACATGCACTATTGACTGTCCCCGGCCGTTAATCTCCCTTAGCAGCATCCGGAGATCGGATCTGAGTTGTACATCGAGTGAAGAGAGCGGTTCATCAAGAAGAAGCACTTCAGGTCCGGGGGCAAGGGCCCTTGCAAGGGCAACCCGCTGCTGTTCGCCTCCTGAAAGGTAACGGGGCGAACGTTCAAGCAGGTGATCTACCCATGTTATCCCGGCAAGCTGTAATACTCGCCGGCGTAGCCCGGAGCGCCCAATTCTTCGCGACAACAGCGGGTATGCAATATTATCGTAAACACTCATATGAGGGAAAAGTGCAGAATCCTGAAAAACCAGTCCCACCCCCCGCTTCTGTACCTTTTCCCGGGTTATATCCCTTCCGCCAAGTATCACACGTCCACCATCAGGCCGTATTAGTCCCCCCAAAACCTGCAGCAACACGCTCTTCCCGGCCCCCGACATTCCAAGCAGCACCAGGTAACCACCCTGTCCGGCTGTAAAACTAACGTCACGAAGGCTAAAGCTGCCGAGCCTGACAGATATGTTTTCAACTTTCAGCATTGTCATATTTGGATGATAGCATGCGAAGCAGCACAAAAAAAGCCAGGCAGACACAGATAAAAACAACCGCAACGGGCCGTGCATATGCAAGTCCGAATGACCCGAAACGTTCATAAATAAGTACCGGCGTAATCATCGGGTGGTACGCAACAATCACAACAGCCCCGAATTCACTCATACCACGGGCCCACATCATAATCATACCCGAAACAATTGAACGCCACGCGAGCGGAAGGCTTATAGTAAAAAAGACACGGGCCGGTGAGGCCCCAAGCACCAGTGCAGCTTTTTCCAGCTTTTCAGGAACCGCCGCAAAGCCATCCCGTGCAGCGTTAACCAAAAACGGGATACTCACGAAGGCCATCGCCAGTATGATGCCAGGCGCACTGCCCACGAAGTTCAGTCCCACACTTTCACCCAATCTGCCAACCACGGTATCTCTCGACACGAAACCCAGTATTGCTATACCTGCTGCAGAGTGGGGAATCACAACAGGAACATCGATAATGGCAGAAACCAGTTTCTTCAGGGGAAAGTTCTTCCTGGCAAGGATCCAGGCGAACGGTATGGCGGCAATCCCGAATATAATAGTGGCAAGCATTGATGTCCACAATGTCAGCCCTATGCTTTCGGCCACCTCCCGGTCGACCGCTGTCTCAAAAAATTCTGCAGGCGAGGTGGCAATAAACATACCGGCCAGTGGTGCAATTATGAACAGCAGCACCAATCCCCCAAGGAGAATAAACACAAGCCTCATCGCATCCAAGTCTCTCATAATTACCTGAATCATATTTCGCGGCATTCGCGGCCGAAATCCATGCTGTTCATATTCAAAAAAATCCTGTTCACTCCGCCTTCACGAACTGCCTGAGACCCTCCGGTACCATCCCGTATGTTGCAGATACTGCCGGCACAATACTGTTCTGACCGTTACGCTCCATGATGGCTTGTCCGTCCTCTGAGAGAAAAAACCCGATAAACTCCTCTGCCAGGAACCTGTTTCCGGTTTTATGGGGCATCGTGATGCCGTATATCATCGCCTCACCTGTTTCAATGATCGTCTCTCCCGGACGGGTTCCCCTGACTTCGATGCTCGCATTGCTGTACCAATCATTCAATGCGGGATTCTTCAGGTTCAGCTCGTCGGGAAGAACCACGAACTGCAGTCCGTGCTGCTCAGCCACAGAACGGTACAGGAAGATATAGTCGAGTGCATTTTTTTCAAGCAAAGCCAGCAAATCGGTCTCCTTGGGCCTTATCATATTGCGGTGACGGGAAAGAAGCTTTTCTGAAAGGCCCGGCTCTTCATAATACAATTCAGCAAGCTGGGTAACTAATACCGACCTCACACCGCAGGGATCCGAATCTGGATCCGACCGGCCATAGACAACATCATCCCTCAGCAGCAGCCGGTACCAGTTGCCGGCATCAATCCTGTCACTGTAGCGCGATCCATGGTTGTAGACGATCGCCATCTCATTCCCTGCAAAGGTAATGTTCCATGAAGCATGGTCAGGTATCAGGAATACATCTATTACATTGTAATCGGCTGATATATAAACATCACAGGGAACATCCAGGTCGCTTATCCTCCTTGCTCCTGCCTTGCTGCCCCAGGCTTCGGTAAGGACCCTCACACCAGGGTTACGTGCTTCGAAAGAATCGGCTGCTTCGCTAACTGGCACCGAGAGGCTGCCGGCATGGATGATCCTGAGTGTTTCCGTGTGCCCTTTACAGGAAAAGAGTCCACCGGCCAGGCAGAATAAAAACAATACAAGATTATTTAAAGCAAACCTTAACATCTGCAATTATTATAAAAAAAGCCCGGAAGGAACCCCTGCCAGGCTTCTCATTTTAAAAAAAGTTTTATCAGTCCTCCTGATGGTCCTTAACGAGCTCTATAAGCTCGGGCAGATCCATACCCAGTTTTTTCAGATGCTCGATCTTCGGCACCCCGTTACGTGTCCACCCCCTTCTAAGATATACAGCATCAAGAAGCTGCTCATAGCGCTCTTCACGGTATTTGCGGTGTATCGCTATCTTCTCTTCGGTTGACTTACCCTCCGGATCTATGTTCATCAGTTCCTTGAGTTGCTTATCGTAGCGCTCCTGCCTCGATTCATACTCCTCTGCCGTTACCGGTCCGGCAGCCCTGTATGGCTGGGCATCATACTTTCTGGTGCCAAACCCGCGGCGCAGGTTAAAGACCCGCTGGTAGTTATATACCCTTTCCGTTTGTCTCATCAGCTCATCCTTGTCAAATGGCTGCCCGGTAACTGCCTTATATATGGTAACGTAGTTATCGACATGCTCCGGCACCTTTGCAGGCTCATCGGTCTCCGCATTACCTTCGGGCTCAACGTCATTCCATGGCAGTTTACACAATCCCACCAATCCAAACCATGTACGGAACATAGGGAAGTAGTGCAGCGCCTCTGCCTTGTCTTCAAAAGTGGGTATCTGGTTATTGACCATATCCATGAATATAAGCCACGCCTCATCGTGCTGAGGGCCCTTGTTGGTCATAGCGTACCCACCTTGCTGGGCAAGAGATTCCTTCGACATATACTGGGAGTATTCAAGTCCTTTGTTCTCCATGGCAATATCCTGAAGGAGGGCAGCATCGCCCCACCCCTTCTCAATGAACATCTCCTTCATCTTACGCACTCCAAGCCCTGCAATCTTGCCAAAACCTTCGCCTCTCGCAAGCA